>JAZNWG010000470.1:0-2044 GCA_045593225.1 Oscillospiraceae bacterium | reverse complement strand
CGATAAGAACAGACACCAATACGCCACAGAATAAGGTCATAAAGCCATATCCTGTTTCTAGGTTGAAGCCGAAGCCTTGTGGCAGGATAGCATATACAGAGCCGATCACAAGACCCATGATAAGGCTGTAAACCATAAGGCTGTATTTTTTGAGTAATGTTGAGATAAGCTTTGCACCAAGCATTATTCCAAGAATAGCGCCGATAGCACAAGGAACTATTATCATCAGATTAAAGTCCTTGAGCGCAGCTATTACCGTAGAATAAACGCCTAGCAGCATCATAACAAAGCTTCCCGAGACACCGGGGATGATCATCGCAACAGCCGCTATAAACAAAGCTATGAGCATCGTCATAAAGAACATTACGTCCATTTTATAGCTTACAGAGAGTGACATATCTTCAATAGTGAAATCAGCATCTGCATTTGAGTAACTGAAGCAATACGTTTCGCTTGGCGCAATTTCAACACCCTTTAAGCTGCTGATGAGATTTAACTGATCGGAGGTACTTGCTCCGAATAGCTGTTTGATCTTATCGAAGGTAGATACATTAACGCTGACCTCTGCACCTGTAATATCATAACCAACGTCAAAGCAACCACCGTTTTCGATCTCTACAGACCAGCTTTCAATCGCTCTGTCGCTGTTGTTGATGATAGATATAGTCGTAGTTTCGCCATTTATGCTTTCAGTCATTGAAAAGCTTTCAGTGGCAGATGAGCTTTCCAGCATTGTAAGACCTACAACAGCGGCAAGTCCAAGTACGAAAGGAAGAATACAAAGCGGCTTCACCTTATCTGTTTTGGTCGCTGTTCTGACAATAAGCGGTACACTACCAAATATAAGACCGATAAAGAACATATTTGTCTGAACGCCGAATTGCTCAAACAGCCAGGTGATAATATAAGCAAAGCCGAGTATTCCTGCGCCTGCACCAAGACAAAATGACATCAGAAAGCCTATGTTTTTGAAGATTGCTTTTAAACCTGAGATAGCTTCGGTAAGCTTGTCGTATATGCCGAAGACCACCAGCATAGTTCCACCGCTTACGCCTGGGATAACATTTGCTATGCCAAAAGCCAACCCGCATATAAATGTTTTTAAATAAAAAGAGAATTTGCTCATAGTTAAACCTTTATTTGAATTTTATAAGAGATTTTACAATAATATATCCTACGATCGGGATAATTCCTGTCAACACCGAAATAAACAGTGCGAGAGCGTCAATGGCTGTAAGTCCGAATGCGCTGTTTATAAATGGAATATAGACCATAAGTATAGGTAACAGTATCAGTGAAAGGAAAATGTAAAGAGTTTTTCCGCGTGTTCTAATGATGGCTTTGAGCGGTTTTTCAATAGACATTACCATGAGTCCGAACAGACCGAAGCTGATACAGAATGTGATAAGCGAACAGCTTCTTGCGAAATCTGTGTTACCGCCGTTAAACATGAACATAAAGGAAGCAACCGAAACCGCACCGCATAAAACGCCGATGACAAGTGAATTTATAAGATACGAATAGTTTATCTTTCGCTTTGCAACATAGTCGGAGGGAGGCATCTCCCCTGTCATATCATTTTTGTTGTTGTAGTAGGAAAGCGCTGCGAGTGGGATAAATACCATTGTCAGCAGAGCCAGAAGCGACGGATTAAGCATTAGCTGTGTCTCATTGCCGAATAGATTCAGTATAGTGAGCACCAATAGCCCCGCATATCCTGCTATGATCGTGCATACAGCTCTCTTGATGTTGCGATGGATCTGTCTTGCGGAGGTTATCATATTGGAAATAGAATGAAGATTATCGTCATTCATGATGATATCAGAAGCTTCGTATGCACTTCCTGCCGTGTGTTGAGCAATAGTAATGCCTACATCAGCAAGCTCCAGTGCTTCTGCATCAGTCGTTCGTGTGCCCGTCATAGCAACGACCTCGCCCTGCTTCCTTAGCTGATCAAGGATATAGAGTTTCTGTTCGGGTGTGACTTTTGCATAGATATCGGCATCAAACTGTAGCTCAGAGCCATATTTTACTGACTGCGAGA
>JAZNWG010000469.1:0-6040 GCA_045593225.1 Oscillospiraceae bacterium | reverse complement strand
GCGTCCTCGGTGTACTGGGTTATCTGCTCGCCGTTTAAAAGCGCGGGCTGGAGTATCTCGTCCACTCCGATAACGGTGCAGATGCTCCAGTCGATGGAGCTGAGCGGAGCATACGCCGCGTATACCTCCTTATCGAACAGGGTTATCTTTGCAACGCCTGTTTCGCCGTTCACCATCTTCTGCGCCATGTCGCGAAGCTGGGGGTCCTTTGCTTCAAGCAGGTTTATGCTGTCTGCTATCTTGCTCAGCCCGGGCATGATTACGGTGCTGCCCTTGCTGTTTATCGCAAATGCGTAAGATGTGGAGCCCAGCTCCTCATTGGTAATGGTATCGGAAAGCTCGGAAAGCAGC
This sequence comes from Oscillospiraceae bacterium, assembly GCA_045593225.1. Classification (GTDB taxonomy): domain Bacteria; phylum Bacillota; class Clostridia; order Oscillospirales; family Ruminococcaceae; genus CAG-115. The sequence continues at coordinate 5,689 of JAZNWG010000469.1, read as the reverse complement.
ATGCTTACGCCCGCAACACCGCGGAATGTGCCGCTCTTGTCGTAGACAGGGTTCGTGCAGACGATACCAAGGCCTCTGCCGTAGCCGTCCTCTACAAGGTCAGACCATGTAAGTCCGCCCTTTTCCTTTGCGTTTGCATACCACGAGCGCACGCGCGGGTCAAAGTTCGTAAGGCCTGCCTTAGCCTCGGAGTTCTCGTCACTTACGATTATGTAGCCGTTCTCCGTGCCGAGCTGCGCACAGAATACGCCTGCGTGGTTGTTTACGGTCGCGTCAAGCAGCACGGTGAGATTGCCGAGCTTCGGCATATCACCAAGGTCTGCGTCCTCTGCCCACAGAAGCTGCGAGGTCACAGTGCCCTCATTCGAGGCAACAGGCGCCAGCGCGGGATTGTCCATGTAGGAGTCGGGGTCGTTGTAGATGTCCGCCGCCGCGTTGGATATTACCATGGTCTGGTTCAGTATCGTGCCGAGCCTTGCATCGGCATAGATGGTCTTGCTCTTTGTCAGCGATACCAGCTGATTAAGCGCCTGCTGCTCCAGCGCTCTGGTGCTGCCGTCCGCAGCGTGAGTGCCGAGGTCGCTGCTTATAGAGATAGTATTCACGCGCATCGTCAGCATGCCCACCAGCGCGATGGCTGTCACCACAAGTATCGCGGAAAGCGATATCAGCAGCACAAGGTTAGTCACCTTGGTCTTTATGCCCTTTTTCTTCGTGTTTTCGTTCATGTCTGTGCCTCTCCCTTTGTATGAAGTCTTATACAGTCAGCGAATTTTTTCTGTCCCTCGGTGTAGTCAAGGTCGTCTATATCGAAAGCCACATCACCGCTGAAATGGTATATGCAGTATTCCCTGCCGCCGCACAGCGGGTGGAAGCCCGTAAAGAAGAAGCCGCGCTCCTCAAGGCTCTCTGCCGCCCATACTGCCGCGCTGTCGCTGATATTAAGGCAGAGGTTTGCAGTGAAATACGGCGTGCTGCGGTGCGAGATAAGCTCGTCGATGAGCCTTCCGAAGTCCTCGCCGATGCTGTCTATATTTATATAGAGCGTTTTGTGAGTGTCATCGAAGCGGTAGGTGTACTTTGTTTTCAGCACCTCGGGGAGGAACATCTCCTCGCAAAGCAGGAACCTTGCAGACAAGGCGTTGTAGGTAGTCTCCGCAAGCGGGTGGTATTCCTTTTTAAGGAACATATGGCCTGCGTCCGATTTTTTCAGGTTCTTCGCCACTACCGTCAGCGAGTCCTTGGGATTGTCGTGCTTTTTGATACCGTTGTCAAACAGCTCTGTGGAAAACACGCTCGGCAGGAAGCCGCAGCATACAAAATCCAGCTTGCCGATACAGGACTGCGCCCTTAAATGGCTGGCTATCGGATAGGAAAAGGCAGAAACAGCGTCTGTGTCCTTTACTATATCAAATGCGTGGCGGATAAGCGTCTCGCCAAGGCCCAGTCCGCCGTACTGCGGCTTTACCGCAAGGGTGCAAAGCTCAGCGGTCTCGGGGAACATGGAAACGCGCTCCCAACCCATAACGCCTGCCGTCTCATCGCCGTCATCAGCAACAAAAAGGCTTATCCCGCCGTTTTGCTGCATTGCTTCTATCCTGTCGGGATAGTACATATCCTTTTTAATGTAGCTCTCCCCGAATGCAGAGCGCAGACATTCTATTACACCGCCGCGGTCTTTACTGTCTGCTACCTCGTGTATCTGGATAGAAAAGCTGCTGTTTTCATTGTAAAACTGCATATTTTCATCTCTGACTTTCGTTTTTTTCTTAATTATACACCAGTTAAAACCAAAAAACAACTCCTTTTAAATGACGTTTGCGACAAAAAACTGATTTTCGCGACAAAACGCATATCTCGCATTAAAATGCGGTTTTCGCGACGAAAAAACTTGATTTTCGCGACAAAAAACTGCGTTTCGCGACAAAACTTGATTTTCGCGACAAAAAACTGATTTTCGCAGAAAAATTATTGACAGACTTCGGAAAAAACAGTATAATGAAAATGGTTTCAGGGGAAAGAAACGGCTGACGTTTCTCCCGGGATCAAGTTTTTTATAAAATACCGTTACAAATCGGCGGGTCCTGCGTATAAAGCTACAGTGAAGGCAAAAAAGTCGGATACCGACCGCCGCAGGCACGATATGATAACGGGATTTCCTTTCGGAGGTGCGTTATGACTATCGTAAAAGAAGAACAGGGAACGACACTGTTAGTAAAGCCTGAAGGCAGACTGGACACCAACACTTCCAAGGAGCTTGAGCAGGCGCTTGCTCCCGAGGTGGAAAAGTATGAAGCTATCGTGCTCGACTTTTCGGCGCTCCAGTATCTTTCGTCCGCAGGACTGAGAGTTCTGCTGTCGGTACAGAAGAAGATGAAGGGTAAGGAATTCAGACTGACAAACGTCAACAGCAATGTCATGGAGGTCTTCGAGATCACAGGCTTCGTTGATTTTCTGAATATCGATTAACACCTTTCCGACCGCCTTCCTTATTACATAATTACATAGTATAATGTGAAAGGATCATGGCGATGGATAAGTTTGAAAATGCCGTACGAGAGGTGTTTGATTACAACCGCTTCGATATGCACCCTGCTATGAAGGAGCTTATCGCAGCTGTTGAGTTGCAACACCACGCTGCCGCAAAAAAGGTCGATACGCGAGAGCGTACCTCCTTTGGTGAGCTTCAGGGCAATCCGACTGCCAGAGCAGTAACAAAAGCCACTGATGCGCAGCTGAGTACAGAAAGGGATAAGGGCAAGAGCTGATGACACAGCTTCTCTCGGCAGAACAGCTTTATACCGAATATTATAATAAGATATACGGCTATGCTTACCAAAGACTCAGAAACCACGCTGACGCCGAGGATATCGCCGCTGATGTGTTTGCAAAGGTGGTGGAGAAGCTGGACAGCTTCGATCCCGAAAAAGCGTCTTACAGCACATGGATATTCACCATTACAAAGAACATGGTGATCTCACATTACAGAAAGCACCACGATACTGAGGATATAGACGAGGTCGTCGTTGCAGACGACGCCGAAACTCCGCTGGATATCGCGATCGGAAACGAAAGCTCCGAGGTGCTGGCTGAGGGACTGAAAAAGCTGTCGGAGAGAGACAGGACGATACTTATCGAACGTTATTATTTTGAAAAAAGCTTCAGAGAGATAGGCGATATGCTGGATATGACCGAGGCAAATGCCAGAGTCGCAAGCGGCAGAGCGCTGAAAAAGCTGAAGGAGCTTATCGGAGATAGGCTTTCATAAAACTTTGTTACGTTTCCGCTCAGGCGGCGTATATACTTACACAAAGCATTATTACCGCGAAAGCGGATATGAAAAGGAGAAAAAATCATGAATCAACTCACACTTATGCTTCTTATGGCAACAGCTGAGGCTGCAGGCGACGGCAACAACCCCTTTATGACAATGGTGGAGCCTATCGTTAAGCTCCTCAACAGCGTTATCACACCTGCTCTGGTAGTAGTCGGCGCGCTCGGTTCCATCTTCTGTATCCTTCTCGGCGTTAAGTACGCTAAGGCTGAGGAGCCTCAGGACAGAGAAAAGGCTAAGAACTCCCTCAAGAACGCTATCATCGGTTTCGTTCTGATCTTCGTTCTGCTGGTAGCTCTCCAGATCGGTCTGCCCGCTATGATGAGCTGGTACGAAGCTGAGGCCGGTGTATAAGCCACTGAAATAACGTAACCAAAGAGCTGCCCCGTGGTGCGAAAACAGCTCCGTTTCGCGCGGAGGTCTCGCACACAGGGTAGCTCGTTTTTTATGTGGGAGGCAGTCAATGGACAACGAAAAACTGAATAAGGCTGCCGAAAGCACAGGGCAGCCGCCCGAAAACGAACAGGATATCCACGAAGCAGCCGAGGCGCTGAGAAAAGAACAGCAGGCAGAGAAGGACGAGCTTATACAGAAGAACACCCTGAAGCTCAACCGTATCAAGACTGCGTTTGCGGCACTGGGGCTTTTCGTCGGGTATTTTCTTTTTTCACAGTGCTTCTACCTCGTGTTCTCACAGGACGCGATGCAGAATAACGGCACGGTAAAGCTTCTTGCAAGCTTCATGGGCTCTTTCGTGTACTTCTTCTTCCTTATAAGATACTACATGAAACGCTCCGACAAAACAGGCGAATCACTCGGTGATATACTTCACCTCAGACCCAAAGAGCTTTCCCCGAAGGAGGCCGCGCTCTGCGGGCTTCTCGGCATAAGCCTTAATCTTTCAATAGGCGCGCTTCTCGCGCTTCTGCCTCTTCCCGAGGCCCTTATCAACGACTACAGCGCAGGCGCGGAGTCACTGCTTTTCACCGACAGCCTTGCGTTAAGTATAATATATGTCGCGCTTATGGCTCCCGTTTGTGAGGAGCTGATGTTCAGAGGCTTCATGTACCACAGGCTGCGCACCTGCTATTCCGTAAGGATATCGGTGACAGTAGTTACGATAGCGTTCGCGCTGCCGCACGTGCAGATACTGTGGATACTGGTCGCTGCCGCAAACTCGCTGGTATTCACGCTGGTGAGGGAGCGCTCCGGCAACCTTACGCACTCGATCATCATGCACTGCTGCTACAATCTGGTTTCGGTGCCTATGCTGGTACTGCTGGAGTTCAGCCCTGAGGTGCACGCGATACTTTTCGACAACATCATCGCCGAGCTGATATATCTCGTGCTTGGCGGTGCCGCAGTGTTCTTCTGTGTAAAGACACTGCTGATAAACAGACAAGAGGACAATGATGACGGCGAGGTGACCTATCAGATAGGCTCGCACACCGATGTACCGCTTGACAAGGAGGTAACACAATGAAAAAGTTTATTACGCTCGGCGTAGTGGCACTGGTGCTGTGGGTGCTGTTCTCGTTTTTGCTCGGCGCACTGCTGACTAACCTCACCCCCGCTATCGAGGCAAAGGACTTCGGAGTATTCTTTGACCCCGCTGTTCTTGCAAATCCGATCAACTACCTTTACGGACTTATCGCGCTGGTGATCGTTGTGCTGATGTACATGATAAACCGCCCCGATACCTTTGCAAGGCTTAAAAAGTCCATGTCGGGCAACAAGAAGGGCTCTATGGTAGAGGATTCCGCGCTGGAAAACAGCCGCTTCATGACCGACAAGGAGCGCGACTTCAACTTCTCGCCACACCAGTTCACAAAGCTCGGCACAGCCACAAAGGACGGTATCCCCGTAAGAGCAGTGCTGGACAAGAAGGGCGAGCTTCAGATAAACCTTGCCTCCCCCATGCACGGACTTATCATCGGTGCTACAGGTTCAGGTAAGACCACGACCTTCATCAACCCCATGATCCAGATACTCGCAAAGTCTGACGCAGGCTCCTCCATGATCGTTACCGACCCTAAGGGTGAGCTTTTCCAGATGCACAGTAAGTTCCTGCAGGAGCGCGGCTACAAGGTAATGGTGCTTGACCTGCGTGACCCCTACTCCTCCTTCCGCTGGAACCCCCTCAGCGATATCTACGACCGCTACCAGCAGTTCGCGCATACGGGCGATGAGATCTACAAGCGCACCGACAGCGTTGAAGAATCCGGACTGGAGCTTGTAAACGACGCCGAAATGTACGAGGACGTATGGTACGAGTACGAGGGCAAGGCTTACGCAGTGCGCAAGGAGCTTATCGGCGTTATCAAGCTTCAGCGCCAGAAGATCTACGACGAGGTA
>JAZNWG010000468.1:0-10050 GCA_045593225.1 Oscillospiraceae bacterium | reverse complement strand
GTAAGCTACCTCGCCACCGTCGTACTTCACGCCGTCCTCTGCCATCTTCTCGATAACACGGGAGATACGCGCATGAGCGTACTGAACGTAGAATACGGGGTTCTTGGAGGACTCCTCAACAGCAAGATCAAGGTCAAATTCAAGGTGAGTATCGGAATTTCTGAGATTGAAGAAGAATCTCGCTGCATCCAGCGGAACCTCGTCAAGCAGTGTTGTGAGCGTGATGGCCTTGCCGCTTCTCTTACTGAGCTTTACGGTCTCGCCGTTTCTCACCAGCATTACCATCTGCATGATGACAACATCAAGCCTGCTGTCGTCAATGCCCATAGCAGACAGCGCGATCCTCATTCTCTGAACATAGCCGTGGTGGTCTGCGCCGAGAACGTTGATAGCCTTGTCGTAGCCACGTGTGATGAGTTTGTCATAGTGATATGCGATATCGGGAACGATGTATGTGGGGAAGCCGTTTGCACGCACCAGAACAAAGTCCTGATCGCCGCCGAAATCAGTAGCCTTAAGCCACAGAGCGCCCTCACTCTCATAGGTGTGACCGCCTGCCTTCAGCTTCTCAATAACGTCCTTTACAGCACCGCTGTTGTGCAGGGTGCTTTCCTTGAACCAGTTGTCGTACTTGATACGATACTTCAGCAGATCCTTTTCGAGGTTAGCCTCGTTAATGGGCAGAGCATACTCGACAAGAGCCTTTCTTCTGTCCTCTTCAGAGAGTGCAGCAAGGCTGTCGCCGTGCATATCGTAGTAATTCTTTGCATGAGCTATGATATCCTGTCCGAGGTAAACGTCCTCGGGCATGGGAAATTCAGCTGTATTTCCGTCATCGCCGTAGATAGCCGCAGTAAAAACATCAAGCTCCTTGTCCTTACATTCAGCCACTACACGCTGTCCTGCCTCGGAGCAGATGTGCATATAGCGCAGAGAAAGGGACTTTCCAAACTTCTCCACCTGATTACCTGCGTCATTTATGTAGAACTCACGCGCTACCTCATAGCCTGCCTGCTGCAGCAGCGAGGAAAGGCTGTCGCCGATAGCGCCGCCTCTTGCATTACCGATGTGCATAGGACCTGTGGGGTTTGCGGAAACGAACTCAACAAGCACCCTCTTGCCCTTGCCGAGGTCAGTCTTGCCGTAGTCCTCGCCGAGCGCGATGATGTTCTTTACTACGCCGCCGAACCAATCAGCGCCGATGAAGAAATTGAGGAAGCCGGGGCCTGCGACCTCGATCTTCTCAAAGCCTGTACCGTCAAGAACGGCAGCTTCAACGATCATCTGTGCGATAGCGCGGGGATTGTTTCTGAATGCCTTTGCGGATACAAGCGCAGCGTTTGCGGAGAAATCGCCGTGCGATACGTCAGCAGGGATAGTCACCTGAAACGCAGGGATAGGCTCTGCGGGGATCTTACCCTCGGAAACCAGCTTTCCGAGCGCGTCCATGATTATTTCTTTTACCTGGGATTTTGCTTCGTTTACAGCGTTGTACATTTCTTTATTGCTCCTTTGTTTTTGTCATATTTACATTGATCTTAATTTCATTTTCCAGCATAAGTCCGCCATTTACGTCGATGGAATACTTCACCGATACCTCGCCGCCGTTGTCTGCCATTACATGGCGCAGCGCCGTGGTGGTAATTCCTATCATGCAGTCACCGAACTCCGTGCCGTAGTGGCAGAAGTGACGCTTTCCCTCTTCAAACACAAGGCTTGAAAAGGATCTGCCTGTTCTGGTCATGGTGACTACGTTCTCCTTTACGCAAAGCTGGACATGGCTTCCGTCAAAGCCTGTCGCCTCGCTCTCGTCGTAGTCGATAAAGTACGAGCCGTCACGCTGACGATACTCGCCCTTTGTGAACAGCTCCGAGCTGTCTGTCTGCCCGTCTGCTGTCTGCTTTATCTTCATCTTTATGGTTGCGTTGTCTGCCAATTTCTACACTCCATCATTTTTAGTTTTCGGAGCTTCGCTCGATAGAAAGCTCAATAAGTCTGTCAAGCAGCTCTCCGTACTCGATACCCATGTTAGCCATAAGCTTCGGGTACATGCTTATCGGCGTGAAACCCGGGATAGTATTTATTTCATTAAGTATTATGTCCGTTTCGGTAACAAAAAAGTCAACTCTCGAAAATCCGCTGCAGCCCATAGCCATGTATGCCTTCTTTGCAGTCTCGCGAAGCTCTGCCATCTGCTCATCGGATATCTTTGCAGGAATATCCAGCACCGATGTGCCGAGCTTGTATTTCGCGTCATAGTCGTAGAACTCCTCGGCGGGGGTTATCTGACCGGGGATAGACGCGATGAGGTCCTTGCCGTTGCCGAGCACCGCGCACTCGACCTCCTTGCCGATTATCTCGGTTTCGATAACTACCTTTCCGCTGTGAGCGAACGCTATCTTAAGACCGTTTTTCAGACCCTCGCGGTCTGCGGCTCTTGAAACGCCCACGGACGAGCCTGCACAAGCAGGCTTTACGAACATGGGATATCCGCCGAGCTTTGCTTCTATCTCGTCGCAGGCAGCGTCGATATCAGCCAGCGCTGTGCGCGAAACGTAGCAATAAGGCGCAGTCTTTATTCCTGCAGCGTCAAGGATAGTGTGGGTTATTGCCTTATCCATACAAGCCGCGGAGGAGGTCATATCGCAGCCTACACAAGGAAGTCCTGCAAGCGCGCAGAGGCCCTGTACAGTGCCGTCCTCGCCGTTTACGCCATGCAGCACGGGGAACACAGCGTCCACCTTGCGCACATAGCTCTCGTCCTCGCCCATGAGGATAATTCCCTTGTGCATGGAATCGGGGCTGATAACAGCTGTACAGCAGTCGGGATTGTTCTCCCACTCACCTGTCCTGATATCCTCGTACTCGCCTGGATAATACAGCCAGTGGCCTTTCTTTGTGATACCGATACACATTACATCATACTTGTCGGTAGGGATATTTGTCAGCACTGAGTACGCCGAAACCAGCGAAACATCATGCTCGCTCGAAGCACCGCCGAAAAGTACCGCTATCTTTAGCTTTGCCATAACACTCACCCGCAGCGAAAGCTGCGCCCTTTCTTTTAGTGGAAGCAAGGCTTCCCAGAAACAAACTATGCCGTGAAAAATATATGTATTCCGCCAGTTTGCATAGGTCTGCATAATAATACAGTATATATTGTACCACAAACCCGTACTTTTTTCAAGGGGAATAATGTAAATTATGCGTGAAATATTGACAAACCCTGAACGTTGTGATATAATCTAAGCGTAACGGGGCGCCTGCTTCGTAACAATACTCAGGAAAGAGAGGTAATAGATATGAAAATTTTAAATATCAAGAACAAAGTGAGTGAAATTACCTCGGCAGTACTGAAGTGACTATTCCTATTTGAGATAGTTATGCCGCGGCATTTTTGCTGCGGCTTTTTTGCGCCCGAAATGCGATATCGGGCTGTCATCTTTTCTCAAAGCCGCAGCAGATGCACACGGGTGCTGCCGAGGTAAAGCTCCCACAAACCGATGTATTTTGAGAAAGGAATGGTTTAAAATGAACAATATCACATTTGAAAAATTCACAGAAAAGCACATTGACGAAGCCGTAAGGCTTGCACTTGCAGAGCTCTCGGCAGAGCGAAAGCACTGCCCCGATATTCCTAACGAGGACTACACCGAAAGGCTTACGGGAATGCTGCACTGGCTTTGCGGTCAGAGCTACGGAAAAGCGGCTGTTCAGGACGGCAGGCTCTTGGGATATCTTCTTTTCGCAGGCCCATGGGACGGCTTTTTCGGAGACGTAAAGGGCGTATTCTCGCCGCTTTCGGGAAGTGCGTTCTCATACGAATGCGCCGACCGCGGAAGGCTTGCTTCTCAACTGTTTCAGAGCGTGGCAGATGATTTCGTCCCTGACGGCGTTTACAGCGTCGCTGTATGTCGTTTTGCGCACGACGAGAAAACAGCAAAGTCATTTGTGCTTAACGGCTTTGGAATACGCTGCTGCGACGCAGTGCGTAAGCTTGGCAAAATGAAGCTTGCTGCGTCTGAAAACGCATGCTTTTCGGAGCTTTCGCGCGAGGAATTCATAAAAATAAAGCCGCTTGAACTGGGACTTGTACGACATCTTGAAAAAGCACCGGTGTTCTACCCTACCGATATGAGCGACCCCGACAGCTGGTTTGACTGGTGGTCAGGCAGAGAGGGGCTCAGGATATTTGCGGCGGAGGCTGACGGAAAAACTATCGGCTTCATCGCTGTTACCACTGACGGCGAGAACTACATCACCGAAACACAGCGCATGGCTAGCATCTGCGGTGCGTTCTTCGATACGGCTTACCGAGGCGGAGGGCTTGCACAGAGCCTGCTCTCACACATCTGCGAAACACTGAAAGCTGAGGGAATAACTCACCTAGGCGTTGACTGCGAAACGCTGAACCCCACCGCACTGAACTTCTGGGGCAAGCACTTCGACCACTACACATACAGCTATGCAAGACGCATTGACGAGCGCATAGGAAGATAACAAAAAAGCTGCGTTTTTAAAACGCAGCTTTTTCATCTTATGCCTTTGCTTTGCTCTTAGCCTTCTTCTTCGCAGGCTTCTTTGCGCCTGTGAGCTTCTGGAATTCCAGAGCCTTATCAACACTGCCCTCTACCTTCAGCTTGCCTGTAAGATATGCCGCAACAGCGTCCAGCTTGCCTGCAATGAGCTTGTTGAGGGTCTCTGCGGAAGCAATCAGCTTGCAGTCGTTGTCATAATACTCGTAAGGCTGAACGTCGATAACGTCGTCCTTGAACTCGATGTAGAAAGCACCCTCGCCCTCTCCTACTATGTCGATCTCCACCGCAAGATGTCCGCGGTAGTCGCTCGTGTCGCACTTCGCCATCTCTTTTTTGGCAGTTGCAACGATCTCTTCGTATGTCATGATACACACTCCTTTGATTTTTGTTACCCTATTATTTTACCATGTTTTCGCCGTTACGTCAATACCTGCCGAATTACGGCAGGATACTTGTATTTTCCGAGATTTTGTGCTACAATAAAAGCATACCGAAAGGAGCATTGAAATGGACGAGAAAAAGAATATCCCCGCGCCGCAGAAGGACAGCTCCGAGCCGACAGTGGGCGAGCCTACATGGGTTGACGATATGAAGCAGGAGCTTGAGGACTACATCGAGGAGCAGGGGATCTATATCAGACAATAAACAAAGGGCGGAAGCATTTTCCGCCCTTTTTATTTTAATCCTTGATAACATGAACGTCCAGCTGATCGAATGGTATCGAGATATTGTTCTCGATAAAAGCTGCACGCACAGCTTCTGTGGTTGCAAAATAAACGTCCCAGTAGTCAGCCGTCTTACACCACGGGCGCGTTGCGATCACTACCGCACTTGCACCGTGTTCTATCATGCGCACGGTGGGCTCAGGGCTCTTGAGCACTTTAGGATTACTCTGAAGCACCTCAAGCAGGATATCGCGCGCCTTTTCGTAATCGTCCTCATAGGAGATAGAGAATGTAAGATCAACACGGCGTGTGTCGTTGGTGGAGTTGTTTACAACAGTCGCATTTACCGCCTGACCGTTAGGAATAAATATCGCCTGATTGGAAGCGGAATCAAGGCGAGTGTGCACGATGGATATCTGCGCAACTGTACCCTCAACACCGTTGATGACAATATAGTCGCCTATCTGAAATGGCTTTGTTATCATCAGCACAAAGCCGCCTGCAACGTTTGAAAGGCTGTCCTGTAATGCAAGACCTATCGCAACGCCTGCCGTACCGATAACAGTGATGACAGAGGTCGTCGGGATTCCCAGCATAGAAAGCACCACTACAAGCAGGATAACATAGAGCACTATCCTGATACACTGCTTCAGGAACTTTGCCGCGGTGAGATCCACTTTAGACTTATCAAGTCCCTTGGATATCAGCCACAGCGCGAATTTGCAGGCGATAAGACCTACTATGAGTACAAGTATCGCGAACAGGATAGAGGGTATCGAATGTATGATACCGTCAAGCAGGTTGCTGAAAAACTCGCCGATCTTGTCAAGTGCCTGCTCGGGCTTTTCAAAAAGCTCGTTTACCTTGTCGCCGAGCGTCACCTCATCGATTGCCTCTTTGGTTACCGCAGCCTCTGCGGTGGAGATAAATCTTATCATTTAAGCAGCTCCTCCAGACCCTTTACCGCAGCGTCAGCGTCAGACTCGCGGATAAGCACCGAGATCTCGTCAACGCCTGTTGTGATGAGCAGTATCATGGCCTCGATACGGTTGAGCATATTGAACACCTTGGCAGCAAAGCCTGCCTGTGTTTCCATTTCGCTCGTCTTGATAACGATCTTGCGGTTGCCGCTGTTTATCATGGGAGTGATATCATGCTTCTCCTTGAGCTTCTTCATAGCTGTCAGCAGACGCGGCATGTCGTCGTCGCTGAGTGTAAAGCCGAAGCCGAAGCGTTCGGACATAGGAGCTGTCATGGAGATCATGTCGATGTTGATGTCAGCCTGTGCAACAGCTGCAAGGGTATCCTCCATAATGGTCTTGTAAAGGGGAACATTGTTGAAGGTAACAGCGGAAATGTTTTCGGTAACGATAATGCTCATAAATTTCTCCTTTGCATATTCGGACACGGCAAGCCGTGTCCCTACGGTCAATTCTCCTTTATTAAATCAGACATTGCGTACAGGCCTGCCTCGGTCTTGCCTGCAAGGAATACCGCGGCATTCACCGAGCCGACAGCAAATACCTCCTTGGACTGTGCGGAGTGCGAAAGTGTAATGACCTCATCGCGGCCTGCGAAGATGATGTCGTGATCGCCTACGATAGTACCGCCACGGATAGCATGCATGCCGATCTCGTCCTTGCCGCGCTCCTTGCGGACGTTGTGGCGGTCATAAACAAAATGCTTCTGATTGTCAAGCTCTGCGTTTATTGCCTCGCCTATCATGATAGCGGTACCCGAGGGCGCGTCCTTCTTCAGATTGTGGTGCTTCTCCACGATCTCGATGTCAAACTGTCCGCCGAGTATCTGCGTAGCCTTCTTCGCAAGCTCAACGAGCAGGTTGATACCAAGCGACATATTGAATGTGAAGAACACGGGTATCTGCGCCGAAGCCGCGGTTATCTCAGCGCGCTCCTCGTCAGAATAGCCTGTTGTCGCGAGCACCAGCGGAACGTTGTTCATCTTGCCGTAGTTGAGCAGGTCGGGCAGTGCCGAGGGGTGCGAAAAATCTATGATAACATCGGGCTTTACGGGGAGATCGAACACCTTGCGGTATATCTCAAAGCCGCCGTAGCTCTCACCCTGAAGATCAATGCCCGCGATTATCTCGCAGTCGGTACGGCTCTTGCAGATGTCGGCAATAACTCTGCCCATTTTGCCGCACGCGCCTGTTATAGCGATCTTTGTCATGTTTTACGTCCTAACCTTTCATTTTACTAAACCGCCGCGCCCGAAAAACAGGTGCGGCGGTGCTTATTTAAAGTAAATGCTTACTTGATCTTGCCAACAAGTCCGAGAGCGTCCATCTCAGCATAGAGAGCCGCGATCTGCGCGTCTGTCATGCGGTAGAGCGGAAGTCTGCACTCGCCTGCCTTAAAGCCCATGATGTTCATTGCTTCCTTTACGGGAATGGGATTTACGTCCATGAACAGAGCCTTTTCAAAGCTGAGGATCTTCTTAGCGATATCAAGAGCCTCGCCGCGCTTGCCATCGAGGTACAGCATTACCTCGTCATGCTTTTCCTTAGGCATGAGGTTGGAGGTTACGGAAATAACGCCCTTGCCGCCTACGGAAAGGCAGGGAAGCACTTCGTCGTCATTGCCCGAGTAGATGTCAAGATCGGTGTAAGCGGCGATCTGCATCATAAGGCTCATGTTGCCGCTTGCTTCCTTTGTAGCAACGATATTCTTGTGCTGAGCGCACTCCTTGTAGCAGTCGATGGAGATGCCCATGCCTGTACGGGAGGGAACGTTATACAGCACGATAGGAATGTTCACGCTGTCAGCGATAGTCAGGAAGTGCTTTGCAAGGCCTCTCTGGGAGGTCTTGTTGTAGTAAGGAGTTACCTGAAGCAGCGCGTCAGCGCCAACCTTCTCAGCCTCCTTGGACAGCTCAACAGCATAGCCTGTGTCGTTGCTGCCTGTGCCTGCGATGATCGGAATACGCTTTGCAGCGCGCTCTACTGTGAAGCGGATAGCCTCGATATGCTCCTCATCGGTCATAGTGGAGGCTTCGCCTGTTGTGCCGCATACTACGATAGCGTCAATGCTGTTCTCGATCTGAAAATCGATCATTCTGCCGAACTCTTCATAATTGATAGAGCCGTCAGCAAACATAGGTGTAACGATCGCGGTAGCTGCGCCTGTGAAAATTGTGTTACTCATGTTAAATACCTCGAATGGTCTTAAAATCAATAAATACGTCTACCCAATAACGGCGAGATGCCTGCATATGCAAGGAAACACACCGCAGGCGTACTTTGTGTACGTCAAGGTGGGTTGACGCCGCAGATGTAGGTATATCGTCGTTATTACTTGTCGAAATAACCCTTTGCTGCGTACAGCTCCGCCATAAGTACTGCGCCGCCTGCTGCGCCTCTCAGAGTGTTGTGAGACAGGCAAACGAACTTGTAGTCGTACTGTGTATCTTCTCTCAGACGGCCGATGGAAACTGCCATACCGCCCTCAAGGTTTCTGTGCAGCTTAGCCTGGGGCATATTGTCCTCCTCAAAGTAGTTGAGGAACTGCTTGGGAGCAGAGGGAAGCTCCAGCTCCTGAGGAACGCCCTTGAACTCCTTCCAGATGTTCAGGATCTCTTCCTTAGAGGGCTTGTTCTCAAACTTTACGAATACTGCTGCGAAGTGACCGTTGGAAACGGGAACGCGCAGGCACTGTGTTGTGATGCAGGGGGACTGAGCCTTTACGATCTTGCCGTCCTTGATCTCACCCCATACCTTCAGAGGCTCCTGCTCGGACTTTTCTTCCTCGCCGCCGATAAAGGGAATGAGGTTGTCTACCATCTCGGGCCATGTCTCAAATGTCTTGCCTGCGCCCGAAATAGCCTGATATGTACAAGCCAGAACGTCCTTAATACCGAACTTTCTCAGAGGAGAAAGAGCAGGAACGTAGCTCTGGATAGAGCAGTTGGACTTAACGGAGATAAAGCCGCGCTTTGTGCCGAGGCGAGCCTTCTGAGCCTCAACGATAGCCATGTGCTCATCGTTGATCTCGGGGATTATCATAGGAACATCGTCTGTGAAACGGTGTGCGGAGTTGTTGGACATTACAGGGCACTCAGCCTTTGCGTACTTCTCCTCGAGAGCCTTGATCTCGTCCTTCTTCATATCAACTGCGCAGAATACGAAATCAACCATACCTGCGATCTCTTCAACGTCCGCGGAAGCGTCCTTCACGATGATATCAGCCATAGCTGCGGGCATGGGAGTATCCATGAACCATCTGTCGCCTACTGCCTCCTTATAGGTCTTGCCTGCGGAACGGGGAGATGCTGCGAGAGCAACTACATTGAACCAGGGGTGGTTCTCCAGCAGCGTAGCGAAACGCTGACCTACCATACCTGTTGCACCGATGATGCCGACATTATACTTTTTCATAGCTGTGTCCTTTCCTGTCCGATGCTTCGGACTCTGTTTATTTTTGGGCTCTGCCCTTTTTTGCTTAATAAAAAAACCGATGAGAAGATATCATCGGCGTTTGTTCGGGTAAGCTTATACTCGTATCGAAATATAAGATAGCTCTCCATCAGACAACGTCGATGACAATCATACGCTTATTCAACGCACGACCAGAAATGCACACGGCGGAATGTACACTCTTCGGCGGTCAGCCTTTCACTTCCTCAGTTTCCGTCAACCATTGCGAGTCAGCTACTTATCCTCTCCGCGCCTCTATCACTTATGAGCCCATTGCAAAATCACCTTTGCCGTATTTTTCCTAAAACCGCCGCAAACTGCGTCAAAACTCCTTGACGGGCACAAAGCCCGACCGCGTCGTTTTTCCTTGTCTGCAACACTTTTAGTTCAAATCCGATCAAAAGTGCTTATGCAC
>JAZNWG010000467.1:0-3088 GCA_045593225.1 Oscillospiraceae bacterium | reverse complement strand
TGGAACTGACAGCCATAACCCTTTATGCTGCCATCTACATCTTTCTGAACACGAAGTATCTGAGCTATCGCATTCAGGCGATAATCAACGAACAGGTCGATATCCATACAGATCATATCGTCCTGCTGGAAAACATATTCACTCGACATGAACACGCCGCCGATGTTAATATCGTGGATATCCATCGGTATCGGTTCTTCGAAACGGATAGTTTCATCATCGCGGACAAGGAACAGCACTCTGCCATGCTCCTCGACCTTGATCTTGAAATACCTGCGCCGCTCCTCAAGCACCTCAGTGTCGCGCGTTTTCAAGATACGCACATTGAGCTGCGAGTCAAGCGATACGGTCACCATTCCCGGATATTTTATACGGTCACCCGCTTTGGTCGTGGCGATAACGTGCACCCTTTCGTCCTTCGGGAACTCTCTCATGCCCGCGCCCTTTATGATAAGAATACTGTCCTCCGCGCTTTCGATATTCTTCGGGAAGACGAAGCTTTTCTCAGATGTTACCGCAGTAATACCGTTTCTATCCAGGATCTCGACCTTTATCACTTTGTTACCAAAAAACAAAAGCATCAAATCCTTTTAATATTATTTTTATTTCAAAGCCATAACCGCATCAATAGCGCATGATATGGCAGAATAGTTCTTTTTACATTATACTATAATTAACAAAATAAATCAAGTGAAATTGCGCATTTTCTAAAATTTTACCATATTTTTTTGTTTTTTTTGGATAACATAACAAAACGCTGTCGCATAAGCAACCATTAAGCCTTACGCACCGCCGGCGCAAAGAAAAAGCGGAGCCGCAAAGCTCCGCTTTTGATTTTTTTAGTTGATAGCCGCCTTGAGTGCCTCTGCCTTGTCGGTGCGCTCCCACGCAACATCAAGATCCTCTCTGCCCATGTGGCCGTAAGCCGCAAGCTGCTTGTACTGGGGCTTGCGAAGCTCCAGAGTGCTGATGATAGCAGCAGGACGGAAGTCGAATACCCTGGAAACAGCCTCGGAGATCTGCTCATCGGAATACTTGCCCGTGCCGAATGTATCTACCATGATAGATACAGGCTTAGCAACGCCGATAGCGTAAGCAACTTCAACCTCCGCGCGCTCTGCAAGGCCTGCAGCAACGATATTCTTAGCCGCATATCTTGCCATGTAAGCAGCAGAACGATCTACCTTTGTGGGGTCCTTGCCGCTGAATGCGCCACCGCCGTGACGTGCATAGCCGCCGTAAGTATCAACGATGATCTTGCGGCCTGTAAGTCCGCTGTCACCCTGAGGGCCACCTATAACAAAGCGGCCTGTGGGGTTTACGAAATACTTTGTATTCTCGTCAAGAAGCTCTGCAGGAACTGTTGTCTTAATGACCTTTTCGATAACGTCTGCACGGATCTGCTCCAGCGTAGCGGAAGCCTTGTGCTGCGAAGAAACTACAACTGTGTCAACGCGTACAGGCTTGTTGTCAATGTACTCAACAGTTACCTGCGTCTTGCCATCGGGAAGCAGGTAGGGCAGCTCGCCGCTCTTGCGCACTGCGGTAAGCTTCTGAGCAAGCTTCTGTGCAAGGCTGATAGGCAGCGGCATAAGCTCGGGAGTTTCGCTGCACGCAAAGCCGAACATCATACCCTGATCACCTGCGCCTGTATCGCAGAGGTTCTGCTCTCTGCCCTCAAGCGCATTGTTTACGCCCATTGCGATATCGGGGGACTGCTTATCGATAGAGGTCAGCACTGCACAGGTGTTGCAGTCGAAGCCGTACTCGGAGTTGTCGTAGCCGATCTCTCTTACAGTATCGCGCACGATAGCGGGAATATCGATCTGAGCAGAGGTTGTTATCTCGCCCATTACCATAACCATACCTGTTGTTGTGCAGGTCTCGCAGGCAACTCTGCCCATGGGGTCCTGTGCGAGGATAGCGTCCAGCACAGCGTCGGAGATGTTATCGCATATTTTGTCAGGGTGACCCTCTGTTACGCTTTCAGAGGTGAATAAAAACTTCTTAGCCATAATAAAATCCTTTCTTTTTAGTCCTTTCCAGTCTTACAAAACAAAAAACGCACTCTTTCGGAGTGCGCTAACTTTCGTTATACACTCCTCATCTTTCGGTTTTCACCGCAGGAAGTAGCACCTTTTTCCGAAGAATAGGTTGCCGGGCTTCATAGGGACCAGTCCCCCGCCTTTCGACCAGAAGCCACTCTTGATAAGGTTTTTCGTCGATTTATTATAGCATATAATACACGCTCTGTCAATAGCAGATCAGCGGTTTTCACAAATTTCCTGCTGTTCAGAATACACCCGAAGAAGCTTTTGCCCGATCACACACAGATCTTTATCTGCTATTGCCTTGTAGCCCTGCTCTTTTAGCGGTAGCAGACCGCCCGCAGCAAGCTTTCCTATCCTCCATTTAAACTCCGCAAGGCTCTTTGCTTTATAGCAATCCCTGTCTGCTCTCAGCCAGTCAAAGCACGGGATATCGCGCACTATTATATTCGCGCAGCTTGCAAGGGCTTCAAGCAGAACTATGCCCTCTGTCTCCTCGTAGGTCGGGAATATGTAAACATCTGCTCCTGCGTAGGCTTTTTTCAGCTCCTCGGGGCTTACATAGCCTGCAAAAATGAGATTGGGGAGCTTCGTTCGCACAGCCCTCGCTATCTTCGGCGGCACACTGAACAGCGGCGTTTTTCCGAACCATATAAATTTGTGGTCAGGCATAGCATATGCAAGCCTTACAAAGTCAAGAATCCCCTTGCGCTCGAAGTAAAGCCCGACTGACATGACTACCTTGTCATTGTCGGAAAAGCCGTATTTTTCGCGAAAATCAGCGCGGTCGCCCTCGCACGGCTTGTAAAAGTCAAGGTCTATACCATTGGAGATCGATCGTATCGGTTTTTCCAGTCCATAGCCAAGCAACAAGCGCTTTGAATATTCGGTGGGCGTTATTATAACATCGCCAAGCTTATAGCAGGAGCATATCCAGCTTTTATACAACCCCGAAAACAGATTCGAGCCGATAAACGAGCCTCGGAAATCCTCTTCGGTCGAATGTGCATGGTACACCACCGTTTTCCCTGCTTTTTTTG
>JAZNWG010000466.1:0-1920 GCA_045593225.1 Oscillospiraceae bacterium | reverse complement strand
CCATGGGCGGCGGTAAGGGCGGCTCTGACTTTGATCCTCAGGGCAAGTCCGATGCAGAGGTTATGCGCTTCTGCCGGAGCTTTATGACAGAGCTCTCCAGACACATCGGCGCAGATCTCGACGTTCCTGCAGGCGATATCGGTGTAGGTGCTCGTGAGATCGGCTACATGTTCGGTCAGTACAAGAGACTCAGAAACGAGTTCACAGGTGTTCTTACAGGTAAGGGCATTCCCTACGGCGGCTCTCTGATCCGTCCCGAGGCTACAGGCTACGGTGCAGTTTACTACACCACAAACATGCTCGAGCACTTCGGCGATACTATCAAGGGCAAGACATTTGCTATCTCCGGCTTTGGTAACGTTGCTTGGGGTACAGTTAAGAAGGTAAACGAGCTGGGCGGTAAGGTAGTTACACTTTCCGGTCCTGACGGTTATGTTTACGATCCCGACGGCGTTTCCACAGAGGAGAAGGTAAACTACATGCTCGAGATGCGTGATTCCTGCCGCAACAGAGTTCAGGATTACGCAGACAAGTTCGGCGTACAGTTCTTCCCCAAGGAGAAGCCCTGGGGCGTTAAGGCTGACATCATCATGCCCTGCGCTACTCAGAACGAGGTTGGCATGGCAGAGGCTGAGAAGATCGTTGCTAACGGCGTTAAGTACTATGTTGAGGTCTCCAACATGCCCACAACCAACGAGGCTATTGCATACCTCAAGAGCAAGGGTGTTATCGTTGCTCCCTCCAAGGCAGTTAACGCAGGCGGCGTAGCAGTTTCCGGTCTCGAGATGAGCCAGAACTCCATGCGTTACAGCTGGACAGCAGAAGAGGTTGACGAGAAGCTCAAGATGATCATGAAGAACATCTTCACATCTTCCGTTGAGGCTGCTAACAAGTATGGCCTCGGTGATGATCTCGTAGCAGGCGCTAACATTGCAGGCTTTATCAAGGTTGCTGAGGCTATGAAGGCTCAGGGCTGCGTATAATTCTTATTGAATTACATAGAAAAGGCGAAGCTTCGGCTTCGCCTTTTTTGCGCGGACGATAAAGCGCTATCTGCTGCGTCGACCACCCGCTCGGCGTACACAAAGTACGCTGTCGGGGTGGCTCTCCTTGCATATAACGCTTTCTCCACCGCGCAATTCAATGCTTGAGAGTATGTTTGTTTGCGACCAATACATACTTGCAATATTATAAAATATCTGCTATACTTATATTTAGAAAATCTGCCAAAAAGGGGACACTATGAGCAACATTACCTACCAGTATATCCGCAAGAACAAGGATATCCAGACATACATCAACTACGCTGATGCGGCGCTCAGCACTATCGGCTATACCGAGCATTCCAATGCGCATGTTGAGCGCGCTGCGGCGACTGCCTACATGATACTGCACGAGCTTGATTATGACGAGCGTACCTGCGAGCTTGCGCAGATAGCGGCATATATGCACGATATCGGCAATGTGATAAACCGCGTTGACCACGCGCAGAGCGGCGCTGTTATGGCGTTCCGTCTGCTTGACAACCTCGGCATGCCCGCGGACGAGATATCGCTCATCGTGTCCGCTATCGGCAACCACGACGAGCACACTGCAAGCCCTGTAACTCCCATCGCGGCGGCACTTATCATCGCGGATAAGTCGGATGTAAGACGCTCGCGAGTGCGTTCAAAGGACGGCGCATTCGTGCCGAGCGACGAGAACCTCGCCGCAGATATCCACGACCGCGTAAACTACGATGTGGAGCGCTCTGAGCTGTATTTCTCCGTTAACAAGAAGGAGCTTATACTGGAGCTCGCCCTTGACCTCAGGATATCTCCCGTTATCGAGTATTTCGAGATATTCCTCACCCGTATGAACCTCTGCCGCCGCGCTGCGGAGAGCCTCGGAGTTACCTTTGGGCTTGTGATAAACAAGTCC
>JAZNWG010000465.1:0-4651 GCA_045593225.1 Oscillospiraceae bacterium | reverse complement strand
CCGACTTTGTCCGAGATAAGCTTCCATGTGAGCAGAAGGAGCAGCGCAAGTACCGCAAGTCCTACGATAATAGAGCCGATGTTGTTTACGATAAAATCTATCATAGAAGCACCTCACTGTATGCTTTTGCAGCAGACCGCCAAAGCCGCCTGCTGCCAAAGTCATGGAATCAGATATTACTTAACCTTAACGCTCTTTGTAAGCTTTGTGCTCTCCTTGTAGGGCTTGAACAGCTGGAAGCAGATAGCTGCCAGTACCGCGAGAGCAACGATCAGACCAATAACGTTCAGACCGCCTGTGAAGATAGAACCGATCTGGAATACGATCAGGGAGATCGCATAAGCGAATACGCACTGGTATGTGATAGCGAATGCAGTCCACTTTGCGTTGTTCATCTCTCTGCGCATAGCGCCCATTGCTGCGAAGCAGGGTGCGCACAGCAGGTTGAATACGAGGAAGCTGTAGCCTGCAAGCTGGGACATACCCATGAAGTCAAGCACGCCGAATACTGCAACGACCTCTTCCTTTGCAACGAGACCCATAACGGTTGCAACAGCAGCCATAGGCTCACCGAAGCCGAGGGGTGCGAACAGCCAGCAGATAGCGTTGCCGATCATGCCGAGCACGCTGTCGGAAAGCTCCATCTCAGTGCTGAAGCCAAATCCGCCGTCGGGAAGTGTACCGAACACGCTGCCTGCCCAGATGATAACAGAGGAGAGCAGAATGATCGTGCCTGCCTTCTTGATGAAGGACCAGCCGCGCTCCCACATGGAGCGAAGAACAGTGCCTACTGTAGGCAGGTGGTAAGCAGGAAGCTCCATTACAAAGGGAGCGGGATCGCCTGCAAACATCTTTGTCTTCTTCAGCATGATACCGCTGATGATGATAGCTGCGCAGCCAACGAAGAACGCGCTGGGAGCTACCCACCACTCGTTGCCGAACAGCGCACCTGCAATAAGCGCGATGATAGGCATCTTAGCGCCGCAGGGGATAAATGTTGTTGTCATGATGGTCATACGGCGGTCGCGCTCGTTTTCGATGGTACGCGAAGCCATGATACCGGGAACACCGCAGCCCATACCTACCAGCATAGGAATGAAGCTCTTACCCGAAAGACCGAACTTTCTGAATATTCTGTCCATTACGAACGCTACACGCGCCATGTAACCGCAGGACTCCAGGAAGCCGAGCAGAATGAACAGTACGAGGATCTGGGGAACGAAGCCGAGAACACCGCCTACACCTGCAACGATACCGTCAAGGATAAGGCTCTTGAGCCAGTCAACGCAGCCGATAGCGTCGAGACCCTGCTCTACAAGCACGGGAACGCCGGGCACTCATACTCCGTGCGCAGCAGGATCGGGCTCCTCGGGACCTGCAGCTGCGAGGTAATCCTCCTCGCTTACGGAGTCGGGATCAGCCTCATAAGCCTCAATAACAGCAGCTCTTTCCTCTACGATAGCGAGGTTTTCAAGATATGTTGCGTTATCAATAGTACCCTCTTCTTCAACAGAAGCATCCTCTTCGTTGTAGATAACATATTCAGCTACGAAGTCTGTTGCCGCAGCAGCGTCTTCGATCTCCGCCTCAGCAGCCTTTTCTTCATATAGGCTTACGATCACGTTAGGCTCGTCATACTCGCCGAAGTCTTCTTCGTACTCACCGACAGCCTCTTCATACTCGCCTGCGCCGATATTGAACAGGTGGAAGCCATCGCCGAACAGACCGTCATTTGTCCAGTCTGTCACCCATGTACCTACTGTTGTTACAGCAATGTAGTAAACAAGGAACATGATAGCCGCGAAGATAGGCAGCGCAAGGATACGGTTTGTAACGATCTTGTCTATCTTATCGGAAGTGGTCAGACCGCCCTTGTTCTTTTTCTTGTAGCAGCCTTTAAGTATATTTGCTATGTAGATGTAGCGCTCGTTTGTAATGATGCTCTCGCTGTCATCGTCCATTTCTGTCTCTGCAGCCGCAATATCCTTTTCAATGTGCTCCATCTTAGCCTCGGGGATATTGAGTATCTCAAGCACCTTTTCATCGCGCTCGAAGATCTTGATGGCATACCATCTCTGCTGCTCCTCAGGGATATCGTGGAGGAAGGCCTCCTCGATATGAGCGATAGCATGCTCAACAGCGCCGCTGAAATTGTGCTGGGGAACCATCTTCTTGCCGCTCTTTGCAGCCTCAACAGCCTTATTTGCAGCCTCTGTAATGCCTGTTCCCTTCAGCGCAGATATCTCACATACCGCACAGCCAAGCTCCTTGCCGAGCTGCTGCGTATCGATCTTATCGCCTGTCTTCTTTACAACATCCATCATGTTGATCGCAACAACAACAGGGATACCCAGCTCTGTGAGCTGTGTTGTAAGGTACAGATTTCTTTCAAGGTTAGTACCGTCGATGATGTTTAGTATAGCGTCAGGACGCTCACCCACGAGATAATTTCTCGCAACTACCTCCTCAAGCGTATAGGGGGACAGCGAGTAGATACCGGGAAGGTCTGTGATAACTACGTCTTTATCACCCTTAAGCTTGCCCTCTTTCTTTTCAACAGTTACGCCTGGCCAGTTGCCGACATACTGGTTTGAGCCTGTCAGCGCATTAAACAGCGTCGTTTTGCCGCAGTTGGGATTACCTGCAAGCGCTATTCTGATCTCCATTATGTTCTCCTCTCGATGTTAGCTGATACTAACTGTAATTTTGTTTTTAACCGCCCGAAAGGACGGCTGCCATTATACTGTTTCGATCATTTCAGCGTCGGCTTTTCTAAGCGAAAGCTCATAACCGCGGACTGTTACCTCGATGGGATCTCCCAGCGGAGCTACCTTGCGAACAAAGACCTCAACGCCCTTTGTGATGCCCATGTCCATGATCCTGCGCTTTACAGCACCCTCGCCGTTAAGCTTCTTGACCGTCACTGTCTCGCCGATCTTAGCGTCCTTTAAAGTTGCCATATATCTTACCTCCTGTTTTCATTACACCATTATCTTCATCGCCATCTCCCTGGAGACCGCAACGCGCGCCTCCTTGACATTGACGATAACATTTCCTGCGATCTGATTTATCACAATAACATTCGTTCCAGCAACAAAGCCGAGGCTTTCAAGAAACTTGCGTGTTTCAGGATTTCCGCCGACCTTTTTTATCATGTTTTCCTCGCCGGCATTTACCATTGTAAGCGGTATCATATCGTACCTCCAATATATGTAAAAGTTAGAAAATACTAACCTTGCTTCGAGATATAAGGTTAGCACTTGCTAACCCATTACATATAATAACTGAAAAGCCTGAAAAAGTCAAGCAAAAAAACACTATTTTTCCACCGCTGTCCGATTTTCTACAATTGCGGTTAGTTTAGCCTTACCCACACAAAAAAATTTAGCGATTTTGCACAACCGATTTCCATGCATATTAAAGCAAAAGCCCCGAGACCTGACCTCGGGGCTATATTTATGAGATTATTGTATTTTTACCGTTCTGCTTTCCATGATACAGACGCTTATCCACAGTCGTGATAAGCGTATCAAGGCTATCAGCCTCACTGTGATAAGCAAAGCCGAAGGTCATCGTGAGCTTCACATTATTATCCTCGTATGCGATATCAGCACTGCGTATCTTCTCATTTATATCAGTCAGTCTTGCGAGAGCCTCTTCCCTGCTGCCGCGCAAAATGAGCAGCAACTCCTCGCCGCCCCAGCGACAGGCGATATCTTCGTCAGAAATCCCGTCAAGCAGCAGCTTCGCAATGGTCTTCAGCGCCGCGTCACCACAGTCGTGGCCATATGTATCGTTGATCTTTTTGAAATCATCAATATCGCCCAGAGCTACACAGAAAGAAACACCGTTTTCCTGTAGCTCCTCAACCAGCGGCTTTAAGCTGCGACGGTTATAAAGCCCTGTCAGTGCATCGTGAGTTGCGGTGTACTCAAGCGTCGTGTTGGCTGCGCGCAGCTTCTTCAGCAGTGCGTGCACCTCCAGCGAAAACAGCAGTGAGAACACCACGAGCATAAGCGCCGCGCAGGACATATTGAGTATTCTTAACCCATGGATATCATTATAGGTCAACGGGAAATAAGGATAAGTTTCAAAATACTTCACCGCTATCAGCGCCCCGCTCACGAGCAGAAGATCGCTCACAACGAATACGATAACAGTCCTGAAAAACACCTGTATACTGCACGAGAAGAACAATACATATATTGATATAGGAAGTATGACCAGTGCATAAAGATAGAAGTCTGCGTCTACGCCTATAAGCAGTATACAAGCGACAGTATGAGCCATTATCTCAACAAAAAAAGCGATCATCCAGCCATAACGCATCTGTCCTGTCCGCTTGCTGACGCTGAAAAAGCTTCCCAGCACATACAAAATTACGCTGAAGATGTTTACGACACCCAGCACCTGTACATCTATCAGTAAAAACACAACAAGAAAGCACAGATGTACGATTCCGCCTGCGGCAAACATCAACCTGTACTTCAGCGAGCTATGTATATTTATATTGTCGATACTGAATTTCATTTTTATCCCTCACCCACGCTTTAGCGTGATATTATACCAATATAATAACATATTTCGTAACCTAATTCAATACTTTTTTTAACTTTTGTCGAAAAAATCAGATTTTTAAAATTTTTTTAAA
>JAZNWG010000464.1:0-5813 GCA_045593225.1 Oscillospiraceae bacterium | reverse complement strand
ATCATTGTTTTTATTTCCTTTCATTGTCCCTCGTGGCATGAGGGAACATTATTAACAAAATAGTGCAATTACGCCGGAAGCTTCAGCTCGACCTCATCACTCACATCAATAACGAACTCCATCCACTCGGAAAGGAGTGTTGATTTTTCGCTTGCTTCCCGCATTTTAACACCCGCCTGAGAAAACTCTGTCTTGCTTGCGGCATTAAGCGCTGTATCCAGCGCATCAAACCATGGCAAAATAGAATCAACGCCATCGCATAGCTTGTCATGATATCCGCTATATTCCTGAGGGGGAACCAGCGTTTTTATTTTCAGGAGCATGCTTTCCGCATTCTGAGATATTGCGTGAAGTTCTTCCTTGTCAAACGGAGTTCCGTTTATCTCGTACTCATAAAGCGGCTGCGCGATATCCAACGCCGCCGCTGTATATGCAGTAATGCTGTCTTGTACCGCGTCAAAATATTCCTGCTTAGTAAGCGGTGTGCCTCCTACACAGCCGCTAACCAACAGTATCAGCAAAAACGAGATTGCCCACAAAGCTTTTTTCATAAACTTCCTCTTGAAAATTACTATTGAACGATTCCTGCCGCAGCTTCCATCGCCGCACTATAAGCGTCAACAAAGAGGTGAGTTTCAGCTTCGGTGTATTCCGCAAAGAATGCCTGAAGCTCTTCTACCTCCTGCGCACTCAGATCTAACTCGCCTAAGTCATACTTAGCCGCTTGTATCGCGCCATTAAAAAACTTTATTTCGTACTGAGCACCTTCGATCAACTGCTCATGATAAGAAGCAAGCGATTCGGGCGGCTCGATAGCAATAATAGCTTCAAACGTAGAAATGCACTTTTCCGCTGCTGCAAAAAAAGCATCGACATCCAGATCCTGCGCTGCTACCGCATAATTAGCATTATTATTAGCAGCAAAAAATGCGTCCTGATCAATGAGGAGCTGATTGTATTTGTTGTTCAGATCATCAATGTACAATTCACGGAAAAAGCTCTCGTTCTCGTTTATATCAGCAACAGACGAAGTGTTTGTTGCGGCTGTTGTTGACGAAGCTGTTCCGCTTTTGCCGCAGCCTGTCAGCATGAGCATGGCAGCAAGAGCTACCGCGAATATTCTATACCTCATTCAGTTCTCCTTATTAAAGCTTATCAGCCATTCAGCTTAACGATCCAGCCCATCTCATCAGCAAGCTTGCCATACTGCATGCCTGTCATTGTGTCATACAGCTTCTGGCTGATCTCGCCGATCTTGTTACCGTTGATCTCCATTACCTTGTCGCCCCACTTGAGATGACCTACAGGAGAAATAACAGCCGCTGTACCTGTGCCGAATACCTCCTGAAGCTTGCCTGCGTCGTAAGCGTCGGAGATCTCCTGAATGGAAATTCTGCGCTCGGATACCTTCATGCCCCACTTCTTGCAAAGCTCAAGAACAGACTTTCTTGTGATACCGGGGAGAATAGAGCCCTGAAGCTCGGGAGTTACCAGCTCGCCGTCGATAACGAACATGATGTTCATCGCGCCGACTTCCTCAATGTACTTGCGCTCAACACCGTCAAGCCACAGTACCTGAGAATAGTTCTGCTTGTGAGCCTCGTCCTGACCTGCCAGAGAAGCAGCATAGTTACCGCCTGTCTTGGTGTAGCCCATACCGCCCTTTACTGCACGGACATAGTTTGTTTCAACATAGATATCAACAGGGTTCAGGCCTGTGCTGTAATATGCGCCCGAGGGAGAGAGGATTATCATAAACAGATACTTGTCACCGGGGCGAACGCCGAGGAACGGGTCAACTGCAATGATAAAGGGACGGATATACAGGGAAGCACCGTCATTGTGGGGAACCCAGTCCTTATCCACTTCAACAAGAGCGTGCAGAGCCTGCAGAGCGTCCTCAACGGGCAGCTCGGGGATAACAAGTCTTTCAGCGGACTGGTTAAGGCGCTTGAAATTCTCCTCGGGACGGAAGAACTGGATCTCGCCGTCGGGAGTTCTGTAAGCCTTCATGCCCTCGAAGATCTCCTGACCATAGTGGAATACCATAGCAGCGGGAGAAAGCGCAATATCGCCAAAGGGTACGATCCTTGCGTCGTGCCAGCCCATGCCTGTGTCGTATTCCATGATGAACATGTGGTCGGTAAATACCTTGCCAAAGCCGAGTGCGGACTCGTCTGTGGGCTTTGCCTTGGGAGCGGTTGTCTTTTCAATTCTGATATTCATAGTTGTTTCCTTTCCTGTCCGTTTTGCGGACACTTATAATAATACATTATGATTATACCACTATTCTTTCAAAAAGTAAAGAAGAATTTGCGATTTTAAGCGGAAAATCCTGCAAAATCAGTGCTCACGTGTCTGCATTACTGCCTCAAAAAGGCGCGTGTTGACATTATTGTTATTTTGTTGTATCATTTTAGCTGATAAATATCCTAAGCAGTGTCAGTATGCACAAAACACGATCTACAAATTTGTGCAGAATTTTGCCATAAAAATTACCGCTAAAAAACGTATATTAAGTGCAAGGGGTGATGACGGTATGACGGACAGCCGCTTTGAAAGCTGTATTGCTCTGATCAGGCAGGGCAGCGCAGAGGGGCTTAAAGAGATCTACGAGGCTTACTATAAGCTGATATATTCTGTAATGTACTCGACGGTCGGAAACAAAATGACAGCCGAGGATCTTACGGCGGATCTCTTTGTAAAGCTATGGGAAAAGCTCGCCGATTCCTACAGATCGGGCAGCGGACATAAGGCATGGCTTGCGGCGTGTGCGCGCAACATGGCGACGGATCATCTCCGTCGCAGCAGCCGCGAAATGCTGACTATAGACGCTCCCGCAGAGGAAAACAATGCGTGCTCCGAGCCTGTGGGTGAAAGCGATTTTACAGATACCGTTATCGGAGATATCATGGTCCGCGAAGCCTTGACGCGGCTTAATGACAGCGAAAGGACGATAATCGACCTGAAGCTGTTTGCGGACTTTACTTTCAAGGAAATAGCCAAAGCCCTTGCAATGCCGCTTGGCACGGTTACTTGGAAATACCGTAGGGCTATCGAAAAGCTGAGTAATTACGTCAAGGAGGTGCAGGATATATGAACGAACAGATGCTTAAAGAGCTGTTCACAGCTGAAATAAACAATTCTGCGCCCGATAAGGACGCCCTCTGGTCGAGGATCGAGGGCAGGCTACAGCCGAAAGCCGAAGCTCCCCGCAAAAAAGCAAACAACACCAATATCATCAGAATTCTTGCTGCCGCAGCCTGCCTTGCGCTGGTTCTTATCGTTCCGCTGACGCTGCGCAATACCCCGATCGTTTCCGAAAGCAATACAATGAACGAAAGCAACGCTGACAACAGCATGGGCGATATGATGAGCGAGCCCGACAACAGCGAGAACTCCACACTGCACGAGGGTGTCGCAGAGCCAAAGGAGTATTTAAGCTATAACGAGCTCCCCTTCAACTCCTATTCTGTGACATATCTGTCCTGTTCAGGCGAGCCCTACGGCGAAAGCTACTTTGTGGAGGAGGATATCCTCGCTGACACCGAGCTCATCGTTCGCGCAGAGGTGGAAAAGGTCTACAAAAGCGACGACGGCAAGAGCCTGTGTTATGAGCTTGACGTTATCCAGAGCTACCCTGAAATCAACCAGACCACCATCATTGCCAAAAGCCGCTCCCCTTATAAAATGCGACGCGGCAGAGAGTACCTTATTCCACTCGCCAAAACCGAGGACGGCTGGCGCACGGTTTACGACAGTGTGCCGCAGACGGAATTCACGTCCGATGGCGGCGCAGTCTACTACAACGGCTGGAGCAGCCTTGACACTGGCGGCTCAGAGTGGCTGATATATCCGCAAAGCAACGAGGAGGATCATTTCTACGACAGAATGATGTACTCCGAAGACGGAGATATCTCGGCACTTATCAGCAAATGGGAAACCATAGTAAGGAGTTAATTATGAAAAGAAAAATATCCGCATTGACATCTGTAATACTGGCAGCAGTGCTGCTGGCAGGCTGCTCCAGCAACAGTGAGTCAGCCTTGAATGAATGGGTTGACGGCGGCGCAAATTATGATGCAATGGAATCCTCGTACGACAACACGGCCGGAATGGACGGAGGCTCCTATGTAGGCGGAGCTAATACAGACGAAACAGCCTCTCTTGACAGCGAAGCCAACACCGAGGAATACAATTCTATCAAGGAAAACGGCTATATGAGTGTTGCGGCTGCTCCTTTGTCTACGTTCTCAATTGACGTTGATACAGCGTCCTATTCCGATCTTCGCCGCCGTATAACAGAAGGGCGAGATATCTATCCCGAGTCTATCCGTATAGAGGAAATGATAAACTACTTCAATTACGATTATCCTGAGCCCGCAGAGGGTGAGCCGTTCTCCGTCACAACGGAACTCACCGACTGCCCGTGGAACGAGGACACTCAGCTTATGATGATAGGACTGCAGGCCGAGGAAATAGATATGTCAGAGCGCGCTCCGATGAATCTTGTGTTCCTCATCGATGTGAGCGGCTCGATGTACGACGAGAACAAGCTGCCGCTGGTACAGAAGTCTTTCGCGCTGCTGACGGAAAACCTCACCGCGCAGGACCGCATCTCCATCGTTACCTACGCAGGCGATGATAAAGTAGTTCTCGAAGGCGCTGACGGAAATGATCAGACCGCTGTACTTGAAGCTATAAATGCACTTGAGGCAGGTGGCTCCACAGCAGGTGCCGCAGGCATCACCACCGCCTATGAGATCGCAGAGAAATACTTCATCTCAGGCGGCAACAACCGTATAATCCTCGCCACCGACGGCGATCTTAATGTAGGTGTCTCCAGCGAAGCCGAGCTTACCCGTCTTGTTGAAGAGAAGCGCGAGAGCGGCGTGTTCCTGTCTGTGCTGGGCTTTGGCTCGGGAAACTATAAGGACAATAAAATGGAAGCGCTTGCTGATAACGGCAACGGAAACTACTCTTACATCGACAGCCTTATGGAAGCACGACGCGTGCTGGTTGAGGAAATGGGCGGAACGCTTGTCACTATCGCAAAGGACGTTAAGATACAGGTGGAATTTAATCCCGCATACATCAAGGGCTACCGTCTGGTAGGCTACGAGAACAGAGCGCTTGCTGCTGAGGACTTCGACGACGACACCAAGGACGCAGGCGAAATAGGCGCAGGCCACAGCGTAACAGCACTGTATGAGGTGATCCCTGTTGACAGCCCCATGGAGCTGAGTTCCGACGACCTGAAATACGAGGGCAATGAGGCTGCAGGTGTCGAAAACGGCGAGCTGCTGACAGTAGCTATACGCTACAAGGAGCCTGACAGCGACGAAAGCAAGCTTCTTGAATACCCCGCATCGGAAAGCGTGTATTCTGCCCTGATGAGCGATAATCTTGCGTTTGCGTCAGCTGTTGCGGAATTCGGAATGGTGCTGCGCGAGAGTGAATACAAGGGCTCTGCTACCTGCGAGAGCGTCCTTACGCTGATCGGGAAATGCGATATCACAAATGACCCCTACAAGACCGAATTTAAGGAGCTTGTAGAGATCATGCAGCGAAATGGCTACTAAAATTAAAAGCGCTCCTTGAGGAGCGCTTGAGACCGTCGAAAAAGTCCTTACGGACTTTTCCGCCGAAACATCCGCACTGCGCGCACTCATTGTCGGAGTTGCCGACAATTCGCACACTGGTGCGGATAGAAGTTATTTTTCCGACGCACATGTCGTCGGAAAAATTGATTAAAAACGCCCGCTTCGCGGGCAAAAACGCAGTTTTTCGACAAGCAGAAGCGCTCCTTGAGG
>JAZNWG010000463.1:0-1792 GCA_045593225.1 Oscillospiraceae bacterium | reverse complement strand
TCTGCATTGTCTTCGACCACTTTTTCACCCTCAAAGGATTTTAGTTCATCATTATCATCGCGAAGCAGATAAAAGAATATATATTGATGCCACGACTGTCCGTCAAGCTCAAAAAAGTTCTCGATTATAGCAAGCATACGGTCAACCTGTAATTCTGCGCCTGTTTCCTCGCGGAATTCGCGCAGCACCGCCATATCGCTGCTCTCACCAAACTGCACCTTTCCACCAATGAACGTCCAGTAATCGTCGCTTTTAAGCTTCGATAGAAATATCTTGTTTTCTTTTATGCATACTCCAACAACTCGGCTGTTGAACATACCGTCCTTGATCTTGAATTGAATGTCCTGCATTGTGATTTCTCCTTAAATCAATCTCTGCTGATATACTCCCTAACCTCTAAAAGCGACGGCAGAATAACCTCCGCAAGCCTCTCCATCTCCTCGTCGGGCTCAGCCATATCAGGCACCATTATCGGGCGCATACCTGCGGCGTGAGCGGAGCGTATTCCGTTGTAGCTGTCCTCAATAGCAATAGCACATTCAGGCTCGACAGACAGCTCCTCGCAGGCTTTCAGGAATATCTCGGGGTGCGGCTTGCTGTGGCTCACCATATCGCCGCATACAACCTTGTCAAAGTAGGGAAGTATCCCCGCGTCGCGAAGCTGGTTTTCCACCACAACGCGCCTTGTGGAGCTTGCAAGCGCTATCTTCAAGCCCTTTTGCTTCAGAAAATCCAGCAGCTCCTTGACGCCGACCTTCATAGGAAGCCTGCCGCCGTCGTAGCGCTGGTGATAAAGCGCGGACTGCTCGTTTTTGTACTCGTCATAGGGAAAGTCCTCACCGTAGAACTCCAGCGCAAGCCTGCGCGTTTCTATGGAGTTTGTGCCAAGGCACTTTCTGCAAAGCTTTTCTATATCCTTTATGCCGTACTTTGCAGCTATCTCTATCCAGCATTCAACGACCTTTCTCTCCGAGTCGAAGATAACTCCGTCCATATCAAAAACTACTGCCTTTAATTCTTTCATAATAACGCCCCTTAATATATTTTCACTCCTATTTTATCATAAAAATCCGCCCATTGCAACCTTTGCGGTATATATTGCCGATTTTGTGGGATATTACCTTTGAATAAAGGGGAGAGGTGTAAAATGTCCGAAGAAGCAGTTTATACGAACATGCTGCCCGATACTCCGATAAATGTGAGTCTGGAGCGGAATTTAATGAATATAAAGGCAATGACAGGCGGCTCGACTGATGTCATCGTAAAGCGCGGCAGAGTTTGCGGTAATGATATCGCTGTTATTCTGTGTGAGGGAATGACCAGCTCCACGACCCTTGCTGCGCTGGTTTACGAAAAGCTTAACGACCTTGACGGCGGTGGAAAGAATATCCCTCCCAATGAGCTTATGCAGCACCTGTTCAGCTCCTATCTGGTAGCAGCTGAACAGCTTGATATCAAAAATCTAGGTGACCTTTGCCTTAAGATGGAATCAGGCTTTGCGATAATCCTTGTTGACGGCTGCACAGGCTGTACGGGAATTGGTGTGCAGGGCTTCAAGTCACGCAGTATTGATCAGCCCGACTCTGAAAACGACCTGCGCGGCTCGCGCGAGGGCTTTGTTGAGGTCATTCGAACAAATATGGGACTGATTCGTCGACGCATAAAATCCCCGACGCTGGTGTTTGAAATGTCGCAGCTGGGTGAGCGCAGCAAAACAGATATCTGCCTTTGCTATATCAGCGACAAAGTATCCCCGAAGCTATTGGAAAATGGCAAAGCCCGCCTTAAAAAG
>JAZNWG010000462.1:0-1775 GCA_045593225.1 Oscillospiraceae bacterium | reverse complement strand
GTGCTGTCTTTACCTGAGGAGCGATGTTTGTGAGCTCGTGAGCGGAAACAAAGCTTTCAAGGTGTTTGTCATCAAATCTGATGCCCATTTCTTATGTTCTCCTTTCGGGTGCGCAGGTATATTTATATATGTTTCTAGCTGCGCAGATAATTGTGTAATTCTATTATATATTATATTTTATTTTTTTGCAACAAGTTTTAAGCCAAGCTGTCAATTTTGGCAAATCATAACGAAGTTTTTGCGGTTTATATAGGCAATATTCACAAAATGCTGTTATGCAGAAATACATGACAGGCATTTTCTGCTTAGCACCAAAAGCGCTTTAAATAACCACTTATCGCTGAAAAATGACCGATCGTCGGAAAACGCTTGAAAACCTTGGTTTTATGAGGTATACTTTAGCTACAACAGGAGGTGAGGCAATGGATATTGAGGTGAAGCTCGATCCGCAATATAAAGTTCCGAAGGTGATAGTGCTCACTGACAGGCTGACGGAGGAGATAAATGAGCTGGTGGCGCGGTTGTCAGAGAAGGCACCGAGGCTCATTGCAGGCTTTCGCGGTGATATATTGCAGCTTATCGAGCCAAAGGAATTGCTCAGGGTATATTCAAGCGATAAAAAGGTCATTGCGGTGACAGACGGAGGCGAATTTACACTAAGGCAGCGTCTGTACGAGATGGAGGAGCGTTTTGCTGGCACAAAGCTTGTGAGGATATCAAACTCTGAGATGATAAATATGGCTAAGGTCAGAAGCTTCGATCTGAGCATAGCAGGAACGATCTGCGCTACGCTGTCGGACGGAACGACGGCTTATGTTTCACGAAGATATGTAACTAAGATCAAGAACATACTTGGAATATGAGGTGATATTATGAAAAAGAAGATCATTTTACGAATGTTTTTAGGTCTGCCTGTCGGTGTAGCTATCGGGCATGTCATAACTGTACTGATATCTCTTGTCAATGGCAACGGCAGCTTTTTTGCCTGCGCCCCCGAATTTGTGGAGCTTATCGGCAACGAGGCAGTGGCGGTGGCTGTGCAGACGCTGCTGTGCGGCATAATGGGCATGGCGTTTTCGGGAGCTTCGCTTGTGTGGGAGAGCGAAAAGCTGAGTATTGCGGCACAGTCAGGGATATGCTTTGGCATATACGCAGCCGTAATGCTGCCTATTGCGTACTTCGCGAACTGGATGGAGCATTCCTTAGCAGGAGTGCTGAGTTACATCGCAATCTTTGTGGGCGTTTTTGTTATCACATGGATAACGCAGTATTTCGCATGGCGGAGCAGGATAAAAGAGCTTAATGCAAAGCTTAACGGTTAAATTTCAAAGCGCAGGCATGACCTGCGCTTTTTCTTGTGGACTTTTTCTCGGTTATGTGGTACAATATACATACCATTTACAAAGGATGAGGTAATTCGATGAAAACACTGACCATCTGCGGCAGCATGAGATTTGCTGAGGAAATGAAAGAGATAGCGTATCAGCTTGAAGCGCAGAGGGGCTGTAATATACTCCAGTGCGTATATTGCGACACAGCGCCTGCCGATGAAGAGTTGAAGCGGCTGGAGGCTGCGCATTATCGCAAGATAGACCTGAGTGACGGGATCTATGTTGTAAATAACGGCGGCTATATCGGAGAATCGGTGAAAAAAGAGATAGAATATGCCGAGAAAAGCGGTAAAGAGATAATATATCACTGCGAAACACATTGAAAGGAAACAACAAATGACAAAATACAGATACATGGCACCATGCCATTTCGGGCTTGAAAAA
>JAZNWG010000461.1:0-3229 GCA_045593225.1 Oscillospiraceae bacterium | reverse complement strand
GCATCGTGGTATTCGAGAGCCTCGGGAATGAGCAGCTGCAGCATATATGCAGGCTTATGCTAGCCTCGCTGTCGGAGCGTGCCGCCACCTGCGGAATAAGTCTCACGTTTTCGGACAGCGTTATCGAGCAGCTGTGCAGAGAGGCCCTTACAGGCGAAGCAGGAGCACAAAAGCTCGGAGCGCGTCCGCTGCGCCGCCTGATAACCTCGCGCGTCGAGGATATGCTGTCAGGAAAGATGATAAGCGGCGAGCTCAAAAACGGCAGCAGTGCCGAGGTGATCTGTGACAGCGGAGCGCTCGCGGTAAGAAGCTGCCCGATAACGGCAAAGCAATAAAAAAAGCCCCTCAAAGAGGGGCTTTTCCATTAGCATCTCAATCCGTATTCGCGGTACTGGCAGGTATCCTTCATGCCACAATCCGCGCAGCACTTGCGCTTTCTGTCAAGCTCACCCTTAGAAAGACCGATAACTCCGATCGTGCTCTTCTGGGGAGTAAGCATATGTGTCGCAGTGCAGCATACGCCGATCTTTCTCACCGCGTCAACGCTTGCGATAAGCAGCGGTGCGGTGTCCATCGGGAAATCTCCGTAGCCGCAGCCATAGCACCATGTGCTGGAATATCCGCTCATGCTCTCGAGGATATTGCAGCGCGCTTCCTCCACCACCTGCTCTGTCATTGCATTTGCAAGCGCGTCAGTGATGACCGCCTTCATGCTGTCGCCTACCTCAAGCTTCTTGATGTATCTGTCGGTATCCGAAGCAAGTGTTACGCACAGCACAGCCGCCTTGTCGCAGCCGCGCAGGTGCTTTTCAATGTCCTCGCCCTCAAGCCAGAAATCGCACTCTGAAAAATGCATTCTCTTTCCGTCGCGCACTATATCGAACACACGCCACACATACTGCGGACGCGCAGCCCTCAGCAGGTCCTGCTCGCATTCCTCTATGACCTTCAGCACGCGCTCATCGGGCTCCTCTTTATAGCCCATGTACCGCAGCGCCTCGTTGCGGTTTATCTTCTTTATCTCACTGATCATGCTCTTATCACCTTTTCAACGCTTTCGCTTATTTTTCTTGCGATATAGGGGTTGTTCATGGTATACAGGTGTATTCCGTCAACTCCGTTTGCCACAAGGTCGATTATCTGATCGACTGCATACGCAATGCCTGCGTCACGCATTGCCTCCTCGTTGTCGCCGTAGCGCTGTATCATCTTTGCGAACTTCGGGGGCAGACTGGCTCCGCACATTCCTACCATGCGCTGTATCTGCTTTGCGTTTGTACAAGGCATGATTCCCGCCTCGATCGGAACATTTATGCCCGCAATGCGAGCCTTTTCAAGAAAATCGTAGAACTTGCTGTTATCAAAGAACAGCTGCGAGATAAGATGGCTTGCGCCTGCGTCCACCTTTATCTTCAGATTTCGGATATCGTCAACGATGTTTGCCGACTCAGCATGGCACTCGGGATAGCACGCGCCAGAAAAGCCAAGATTGCTGCGCGCTTTCATATAGCTTATGAGCTCGCTTGCGTGCTTGAACTCCTCCTTCGGCGCAACATCGGGGTTTATATCGCCGCGAAGCGCCAGCACGTTTTCAATGCCGTTAGCCTGAAGCTCACCGATCATACGATCAATGTCAGCCTTTGTCGAGTTTATGCAGGTAAGGTGCGCCACAGCCTCTGTGTGGCACTTTTCCTTGATGTGCTTTGCAAGCTCAACCGTAGAGCAGCCCGCAGCCGAGCCGCCTGCGCCGTATGTAACGCTGATAAAATCAGGGCGCAGATCGCTCAGAGCCTCAAGCGTATTGTATATCGTATCTATCGAGCCGTCCTTCTTGGGCGGAAATATCTCAAACGAGAACACTGTTCTGCCGTTCTCGAACAGCTTTGCTATCTTCATCTCAGCATCTCCTTTTTATTATAGCAGCACGATAAAGTGTGCTACTTAAAGCAATGCCGCGATATCGCTACCGCAGCGAGCATATTACTTCACAGTTTCCTTCAGCGCCTGCGCCAGCTGGTCGGGACATGATGTCGGCTTGAAGCCGCAGCGTATTCCCGAGAGGCGTTCAATAACGTCCTCCACCGCCATGCCCTCAACAAGCTTTGCGATACCCTGAAGATTACCGTGACAGCCGCCCGTGAACTTCACATTCTTCACCTTGCCGTCCTCGACGTCAAGCGTTATCTTCTGCGAACAAACGCCGCGCGGGCGGAATTCGTAATTCATCTTTTCCTCCTATCAACGCTGTGAGCTTGTCCACTCGTCCGCAACAGCCTTAGCCACCGCGTCAGCAACAGACTTGTCCAGCGCACTCGGGATTATATAGTCTACCGTAAGCTTGTCCTCGGGGATAAAGTCCGCAATAGCATGAGCCGCCGCAAGCTTCATCTCCTCTGTGATAGCCTTTGCACGAACGCTCAGCGCGCCCTTGAAAACACCCGGGAAAACAAGCACGTTGTTTATCTGATTGGGATAGTCAGATCTGCCCGTTCCTACAATGAACGCACCCGACTGCTTTGCGAGATCGTAGGTGATCTCGGGATCGGGGTTCGCCATCGGGAAAAGCACAGGCTTTTCAGCCATCGACTTTACCATTTCGGGGCTTACGAGATTAGGCCTTGAAACCCCAACGAATACATCTGCGCCCTTCATTGCGTCGGAAAGAGCTCCCTTGATGTTGTTCTTGTTGGAGAGCTTAGCCATTTCCGCATGAGCGGGATTTTCATAAGCCTCGTCGCGGTTGATTATACCGCAAAGATCGACCATTATAAGATCACCGATGCCGAGCTTAAGCAGGAACTTGCCGATAGCGATTCCCGCAGAACCTGCGCCGTTTATTACTACTGTTATATCTTCCAGCCTCTTCCCTGCGAGCTTCACAGCGTTCAGCATTGCAGCACCGACAACTATCGCCGTGCCGTGCTGATCGTCATGGAATACGGGAATATCAAGACGCTCCTTCAGCTTTGCTTCTATCTCAAAGCAGCGCGGCGCGGAGATATCCTCAAGGTGTATTCCGCCGAAGCTGTCTGGGATAAGCTCGATAGTGCGCACGATCTCGTCGGGATCCTTGCTCTTTATGCACAATGGGAATGCGTCAACGTCCGCGAACTCCTTGAAAAGGCAGCATTTGCCCTCCATTACAGGCATTCCCGCAAGTCCGCCGATATCGCCAAGCCCAAGCACTGCAGTACCGTCAGTGATGACCGCAACAAGATTATTCCTGCGC
>JAZNWG010000460.1:0-2861 GCA_045593225.1 Oscillospiraceae bacterium | reverse complement strand
TATATAAAAATTTAACAAAATTTAAAATAACACTTTATTATTTCGTGAATATGTGATATTATGTATATTAATTAGTTAAAAATATACCTTAATCCGAAAGGAGCACTTTGTATGTATGTTGCTGTAATGGGTTATGGCGTGGTCGGTTCGGGTGTTGCAAGCCTTCTTAACAAAAACCATGAGCATATCCTCAAAAAAAGTATGCAGAGTGAGATGGAGCTCAAATACATTCTTGACCGCCGCACTTTCCCCGGCGACCCCTATGAAAATCTTGTTATCTCGGACTATTCAAAAATAGTTGAGGATGAAGAGGTTAAAATAGTTGTTGAAACAATGGGCGGTCTTCATCCCGCTTATGAATATGTTGTTGCGTGCCTTAAAGCGGGCAAGCATGTTGTTACATCAAACAAGGAGCTTGTTGCTGCAAAGGGCGCTGAGCTGCTTACCATTGCAAAGGAAAAGAATGTAAACTTCTTCTTCGAGGCGAGCGTAGGCGGTGGTATTCCGATCATCAAGCCTATCCATAGCTGCCTTGAGGCAAATGAGATCGACGAGATCGCAGGTATTCTGAACGGAACCACAAATTTCATTCTTACCAAGATGATCCGTGATGGAATGGGCTTCGACGAGGCGCTGAAGATCGCACAGGATCTCGGCTATGCCGAGCGTGAGCCTTCCGCTGACGTTGACGGTCACGACACCTGCCGCAAGATATGTATCCTTGCTTCGCTTGCTTTTGGCAGACATGTTTATCCCGAGAGCGTACACACTGAGGGTATTAGAAAGGTAACGCTTGAGGACGTAAATTACTGCGATAACTGTGATTGCAAGATAAAGCTCATAGGCTGCGCCAAGAGAGAGGCTGACGGAGAGGTCTCCATCGGAGTTTTCCCCGCGGTCATCAAGGACGACAGCCAGCTTGCTGGCGTTAATGACGTGTTCAATGCAATTCTTGTGCGCGGTGACGCTACAGGTGATGTGGTATTCTATGGTAAGGGCGCAGGTAAGCTTCCTACAGCAAGTGCAGTGGTATCTGATATCATTTCCGCTGTAAAGGCTGACTCCACAAGCATCACACTTACATGGAATGACAGTGAACAAAGCTTTATCCGCAGCTTCGACAGATTCAACTGTGCGAACTATATTCGCGTTCTTGCGAAGGATAAGGCCGCAGCAGAGGCAGTTATAAATGCTGAGTTCAAGGGTGTTGAGTATCTTTCCAGAAACAATATGCCTGCTAATGAGATCGCTTTTATTGCTGATGTTATGACTGAGAGTGAAGTTGAAGCAGCTTGTGCAAAGCTTTCCGAGTGCGCTGATATACTCGGCAGGATACGTGCACTTGATTATTGATATTGCCGCAAAGGCTTTTTGATGGAGGTATGACATGGGTGAGACAGTAACACCAAAGTACAAAAGAAATCTCCTTAAGCTGAGCGGTGAAGCTCTTGCGGGAGAAAAGGGCATGGGACTTGACCTGCCTACCATTTCTAATATCTGCGCAAGCATTAAAAAGTGCGTTGATGTTGGTTGTGAGATCGGTATCGTTGTTGGCGGCGGCAATTTCTGGCGCGGCAGAAGCAGTGAAAACATGGACAGAGCAAGGGCCGATCATATCGGAATGCTTGCAACAGCCATGAACGCGCTTGCAGTTGCTGATGTGTTGGAGTCGCATGGCTGCGTATGCAGAGTACAGACAGCGATCACTATGCAGCAGGTGGCAGAGCCGTTTATTCTCGGCAAGGCTATCAGACATCTTGAAAAGGGCAGAGTAGTAATATTCGGCTGTGGAACAGGTAATCCCTTCTTCTCTACAGACAGTGCAGCTTCTCTGAGAGCGGCTGAGCTCAATGCGGATATTATTCTCAAGGCTACAATGGTCGATGGTATCTACGATAAAGACCCCAAGAAGTTCCCTGATGCTCAGAAGTACGATGTTATTACACATCATGATATTCTTGTAAAGAGATTGCAGGTAATGGACAGCGCCGCTGCCGCTATCTGCACTGAAAATAATATACCTATTATTGTCTTCGACCTCAACCGTCCCGACAATATTCTCGACGCAGTTATGGGTAAGCCTGTCGGCACACTTGTAACAAAGCATAAGGCTTAATTTTACCGCCGTTACGGCAGAATGGAGTTTGTTATGAAAGAGATTATGGATAACACGAAGGAAAGAATGAATAAGAGCGTTACAGCGCTTGATAATGAGCTTGCTACTATCCGCGCAGGCAGAGCAGACCCTCGTGTTCTTGACAAGATCGCAGTTGACTACTACGGAACTCCCACACCTGTAAATCAGATGGCTTCCGTAGCTGTTTCCGAGGCAAGAATTCTCGTAGTATCGCCCTATGATGCTTCTACACTGAAGTCTATCGAAAAGGCTATCCAGGCAAGCGATCTCGGTATCAACCCCACAAATGACGGCAAGTGCCTGAGAATAGTATTCCCCCAGCTCACAGAGGAGCGTCGTAAGGAGCTTTGCAAGACAGTAAGCAAGACCTGCGAGGAAAGCAAGGTCGCTGTTCGTAATATACGTCGTGATGCACTTGATAAGCTGAAGGCTAAGAAGAAGGCAAGCGAGATCACAGAGGATGATATGAAGGACGGCGAGAAGAATATCCAGAAGCTCACCGATAAGGCTATCGAGGAGATCGATAAGATCGGCGCAGCTAAGGAAAAGGAAATCATGTCCATCTGATGGAGAATATTACAGTTCCGCAGCACGTTGGTATTATCATGGACGGAAACGGCAGATGGGCGAAAAAGCGCCTTTTGCCGCGTAACATGGGACATAAGCAGGGTGCTGCGGTATTTAAAAAGACGATCAATTGGTGCAGAGAGCTTGGCATAAAATG
>JAZNWG010000459.1:0-8357 GCA_045593225.1 Oscillospiraceae bacterium | reverse complement strand
GACAGGTCACGGTACTTACATTCAAAAGACCGATATCATGTTTGCTGAAAGCTCACTGTATTACACTGACAGAATGCTGGATTTCGCGCTTCCCAACGAGGGATTCTTTGCTGTGCAGAACAGATTTGGTGAAGTGAATTATACCCGTGACGGCGCGTTCTCCATGACGCAGGCTGAAACAGGCGAGTGGTATCTTGTAAGCGGCAACGGCGAGTATGTTATGGACTATGATATGAACCGTATCGTAGTTCCTTTCAATGATGAGGGTACAGTTGCTGATTACGGCACGCTTGCAGGCATGATAGGCGTGTTTGAGTTTGAGAATCCCTATGGCATCGAGGCGCTCGGCAACAACCGCTACCTCGCTACTGCAAGAAGCGGCGAGGTTACCGCTAACGTAAACCTCGACAAGCTTCAGGGCGTGCTGTCCATGTCTAATGTTGAGCTTTCCGAGCAGATGGTAAAGCTTATCGAGACCCAGCGCGGCTATCAGATAAGCTCCAGAGTGGTCACCACCTCGGACGAGTTTACAAGGATCGCAAATAATCTTAGATAAATCTTCACTGAAAACCTAAAAGGGGGCGTGATATTATGCTGAATAATTACGATGAGCTTTCTCCTGTTGCGATAGACTGTCTGCGCGAGATAGGTAATATAGGCTCGGGCAGTGCCGCAAACGCGCTGTCAACGATGCTTGGCAAGAATGTCATCATGCGCGTTCCCGATGTAAGCGTTATGGACTATCAGGAGGTCATCGACCGCATGGGCGGCCCCGAAAAGGTCATCACAGGCATACTTGTGCACCTCGAGGGCGATATCAGCGGCATGATAATGTTCCTGCTGGAGGACAGCTTCGCAAAGGTCGTGCTGAATACATTCCTGCAAAGCGAGAATGTATCCGTAATGACGCTTGATGAGACCCAGCTCTCCGTTATCAAGGAGATGGGCAACATCATGGCGGGCAGCTACCTCAATGCGCTGTCACAGCTTACAGGACTTACGATAGACATGACTGTGCCGTCCATGACGGTAGATATGCTGGGCGCTATCATGAGCGTTCCGATCATCGAGTTTTCTGAAGTAGGCGACAAGGTGCTGTTTATTGATGATGGCTTTGTTATCGACGGCGTTGATATCAAGTCCAACATCATTCTTATTCCGGAGATGGCTTCTCTGGCTACACTAATGACAAAGCTTGGAGTAATGTAATGGGTTGTAGTAATACTGTCGGAATATCCGATCTTAAGGTATGCAAGGCGCCCGATACGTTGGTTACATACGCTCTGGGCTCTTGCGTAGGGATCTGCATGGTCGATGAGGCGACAGGCATTGGCGGATTATCGCATATTATGCTGCCCGACAGCAATCTGTCGATGAACGGCAAGGATATGCCGATGCGTTTTGCCGATACAGCAGTCCCAATGTTGATAGAAAAGCTGATTGCGCTTGGTGCGAGCCGCGCAAGACTTAAAGCAAAGATAGCGGGTGGCGCTCTGATGTTCGCCACCACAAGCGATCGCTTCAATATAGGCGAGCGCAACATAGAGGCGGTCACCGCCGCGCTCCGCAAGGAGAATATCCCGATCGTCGCAAGAGACGTGGGACTTAACTACGGCCGTACTGTGTACTTCTATCCCGAGACGGGCATCATGGAAGTAAAGGCGGCGGCAAAGGGCACTAAACAGCTTTAAAAACTGCTCGTTAAAAAACGGGCAGTTTTTGCATAAGTGGCTTAACAAAGCCAACTCCACGATGGGTAGAGTCAGAATTTCTCCGCAATTCTACGCCCCGTGGGTGGCGTTTTGGCAAAAAATACGCTATGATTTGGTCAAGGAGGTAAGGAAAATGGATCAGGTAAAGATCGGACGGTTTATCGCACAGATGAGAAAGGAAAAGGAGCTTACCCAGCGTCAGCTTGCAGACGAGCTTCTCATCAGCGACAAGACCGTATCTAAATGGGAGACAGGCAAGGGTCTCCCCGAGGTATCCCTGATGATGCCCTTATGTGAGACCTTGAACATCACGGTAAACGAGCTGCTCTCGGGCGAGCGTATCTCCGAGGAGAGCTACAAGGAGAAAGCGGAGGAAATTATGGTAGATTTAGTAAGAGAAAGAGAAGAAAGCAAAAAGAAGATAACCTTATCGGTGATAGCTGCTGTTATCGCGATACTCGGAGGCTGCGCGCCGATAATGGCAGCGGGATTGTTTGAAATGGATATTTGGGCAAGAAGTGTGTTCATCGTTATCGGTGTGATAGTAATGGCAGGCGGAATTGCGATAGCTGGAGCTCTTGACTTGAACGCAGGCACATTCGAGTGCAGGCACTGCAAGCACCGCTTCGTGCCGACCTCGGGCGCGTATCTTGCAGGTCCTCACACTATAACCACACGATATCTCAGATGCCCCGAATGCGGCAAGAAGAGCCATTGCAAAAAGAGGCTTACTCATTAAATTACAGCATTACAGCAGCCCGAAAAATTCGGGCTGTTTTCAGTTTTTGTCGGTTAGTGTAGCCTTTAGCCAAACTGCCCATAAATTGACCACCGAAATTGTTAAAAAATTCTCATAAAAATCCGTTTTGCCTATTTACAAAATCGAAGAAGTGTGGTACAATATAAGGTGCAAAATAGAAATACTATGCCTGTGCGAATGCGCAGATATGGGATTTTCTGATATTTTAAGGAGGATAAAACCAATGGCTAGACAAAAGCTTACGATGGACGGTAACAACGCCGCAGGTCACGTTTCCTATGCGTTTACAGACCTCGCTGCAATTTACCCCATCACCCCCTCTTCCGTAATGGCTGAGGTAACTGATTCCTGGGCAACCGCAGGACGCAA
The DNA here is from genome assembly GCA_045593225.1 of Oscillospiraceae bacterium. GTDB lineage: Bacteria > Bacillota > Clostridia > Oscillospirales > Ruminococcaceae > CAG-115. The sequence continues at coordinate 5,516 of JAZNWG010000459.1, read as the reverse complement.
GAACATCTTCGGCGAGACCGTTAAGGTAGTTGAGATGCAGTCCGAGGCCGGTGCTGCAGGTGCTGTTCACGGCTCCCTGTCCGCAGGTGCTCTGACAACAACTTATACCGCTTCTCAGGGTCTGCTCCTGATGATCCCCAATATGTACAAGATCGCAGGTGAGCTGCTTCCCTCTGTTATCCACGTTTCCGCACGTGCTATCGCATCTCACGCTCTGTCTATCTTCGGCGACCACAGCGACGTTTACGCTTGCCGTCAGACAGGTTATGCAATGCTCTGCTCCACTAACCCCCAGGAGGTTATGGACCTCGGTGCAGTTGCTCATATGTCCACACTGAAGGGCAGAGTTCCTTTCCTGCACTTCTTCGATGGCTTCAGAACCTCTCACGAGATCCAGAAGATCGAGGTTTGGGACAACGAGACACTCTCCAAGATGGTTGACTGGGATTCTATCCAGGCATTCCGTGACAGAGCTCTCAACCCCGAGAACCCCGTTCTCCACGGTACAGCTCAGAACCCCGACATCTTCTTCCAGGCTCGCGAGGCTTGCAACAAGTACTACAACGCTATCCCCGAGGTAGTTACAGAGTACATGAACAAGGTAAACGCTGAGATCGGTACAGATTACAAGCTGTTCAACTACTATGGTGCTCCCGACGCTGAGGAAGTTATCATCGCTATGGGCTCTGCTTGTGATACAATCGAGGAGACTATCGACTTCATGCTGGCTCAGGGCCGCAAGGTTGGTCTCGTTAAGGTTAGACTTTACAGACCCTTCTGCTCTTCTGCATTTGTTGACGCTATCCCCGCAACAGTTAAGAAGATCTCCGTTCTTGACAGAACTAAGGAGCCCGGCTCTCTCGGTGAGCCTCTGTACCTCGACGTTGTTGCTGCCCTCAAGAAGGAAGGCAAGTTCCAGGATATCCCCGTATTCTCCGGTAGATACGGTCTCGGTTCCAAGGACTGCAACCCTGCTCAGATCATCGCAGTTTACAACAACAAGGACAAGGAAGTATTCACAATCGGTATCGAGGACGACGTTACAAACCTCTCCCTCGCTATCACAGAGAACCCCAACACAACTCCCGAAGGTACAACCTGCTGCAAGTTCTGGGGTCTCGGTTCCGACGGTACTGTTGGTGCTAACAAGAACTCCATCAAGATCATCGGTGACCACACAGACATGTATGCACAGGCTTACTTTGCATACGACTCCAAGAAGTCCGGCGGCGTAACCATTTCTCACCTGAGATTCGGTAAGAGCCCCATCAAGTCCACATACTTCGTAAACAAGGCTAACTTCGTTGCCTGTCATAACCCCTCCTATATCGACAAGTACGATATGGTTCAGGACGTTATCCCCGGCGGCACATTCCTGCTGAACTGCCAGTGGACTGTTGATGAGCTTGACGAGAAGCTTCCCGCTCCCGTTAAGGCTTACATCGCTAAGAACAACATCAACTTCTATATCATCAACGCTATCAAGGTAGCTAAGGAGATCGGTCTGGGCAACAAGACAAACACTGTTCTTCAGTCCGCATTCTTCTCTCTTGCTAACATTATCCCTGCTGCTGAGGCAGTAGAGTACATGAAGCAGGCTGCTTACAAGTCCTTCGCTAAGAAGGGCGACGAGATCGTTAACATGAACTACGCTGCTATCGACAGAGGTGCAGGCGAGGTTGTTAAGGTTGACGTTCCCGCTGCTTGGGCTAACGCAGAGGGTGAGATGCCCGTTGCTAAGGCTACAGGCGATGACAAGAAGCTTGTTGATTTCGTAAACAACATTCTTATCCCCGTAAATGCACAGCGCGGTGACCAGCTGCCCGTATCCACATTCGTTGATATGGCTGACGGTACATTCCCCCAGGGTGCTGCTGCTTATGAGAAGCGTGGTATCGCTGTTGACGTTCCCGAGTGGATCCCCGAGAACTGTATCCAGTGTAACCAGTGCTCCTTCGTATGTCCTCACGCTGTTATCCGTCCCATGATCCTGAATGATGCTGAGGTAGCTGCTGCTCCCGCAGAGACACAGGTTAAGGACGCAACAGGTCTGCCCGGCCTGAAGTACACAATGGCTATCTCCACACTCGACTGCACAGGCTGTGGCGCGTGTGTACAGGCTTGCCCCGCAAAGACAAAGGCTCTCGCTATGAAGCCCATCGAGGAAATGCTCGACAAGAAGCAGCAGGATATCTTCAACTATGCTGTTGATAAGGTTGCTGACAAGCCCGAGGTATTTGCTAAGTTCTCTGATACAACAGTTAAGGGCTCTCAGTTCAAGCAGCCCCTGCTCGAGTTCTCCGGCGCTTGTGCAGGCTGTGGTGAGACACCCTATGCTAAGCTGATCACACAGGTTTGCGGTGAGAGAATGTACATCGCAAACGCAACAGGCTGCTCCTCTATCTGGGCAGGCTCCGCTCCCTCCACTCCTTATACAAAGAATAAGGAAGGCAAGGGTCCCGCTTGGGGCAACTCCCTGTTCGAGGATAACGCAGAGTTCGGTCTCGGTATGTTCCTTGCTCAGGATACACTGAGAAACAGAGCTATGAAGCAGGTTGAGGCGCTTAGAGAGAATGCTAAGCCCGAGACAGTAGCTCTCATCGACACATACCTCGAGACAAAGGATGACGCTAAGGCTAATGCAGCTGCTACAAAGGCTCTCGTTGACGCTCTGTCCGCTTGCGACTGCGAAGGCGCTAAGGAGATCCTGAAGGCTAAGAACTACCTCTCCAAGAAGAGCCAGTGGATCCTCGGTGGTGACGGCTGGGCTTACGATATCGGTTACGGCGGTCTTGACCACGTTATCGCTTCTCACAAGAACGTTAACATCTTCGTATTCGATACAGAGGTTTACTCCAACACAGGCGGTCAGGCTTCCAAGGCTACTAACGTAGGTGCGGTTGCTCAGTTCGCTGCTGGTGGTAAGGACGTTAAGAAGAAGGACCTCGCAGGCATCGCAATGAGCTACGGCTACGTTTACGTTGCACAGATCGCTATGGGCGCTGACAAGAACCAGTGTCTGAAGGCTATCGCTGAGGCTGAGGCTTATGACGGACCCTCCCTGATCATCGCATACGCTCCCTGTATCAACCACGGTATCAAGGGCGGTCTGACCATCGCTCAGCAGGTTGAGAAGGAAGCTGTAGAGGCTGGTTACTGGCACCTGTTCCGCTTCAACCCCGCACTTGCTGCACAGGGCAAGACTCCCTTCTCTCTCGACAGCAAGGCTCCCACAGGCGATTACAAGGCATTCATGATGAGAGAGGTTCGTTACAACTCTCTGATGCGTGCTAACCCCGAGAGAGCAACAGCTCTGTTCGATATCGCTGAGCAGAACGCTAAGGACAAGTACAAGCACCTTGTTGAGATGGACAAGATGTACAAGGCTGAGTTCGAGGGTTAATGCCCAAGGCGTTAAGGCTTTATAAAAACACGACAGGCGGCAGAAATGCCGCCTGTTTTGCTATATAATTGATTGCTCAAAGCCTTTGTCAATAGAAATTTTAAGTTCACTATGTCAACGATTGAATAACTTGGATAAATATGCTATAATAATCAAAAAATCAAGGAGAACAAAATGGGCGTTATCTGGAATCCGTGGCACGGCTGCCATCGTTACAGCGAGGGCTGTAAGTTCTGCTATATACATAAAGGCGACGCAAAGCGTGGCGTTGACACCTCAAAAGTGACTAAAACAGCGAAATTCTACTCTCCGATAGAAACCAAACGAAATGGCGAATATAAAATAAAATCGGGACAGCAGGTATTCTTGTGCTTTACCTCGGATTTTCTTGTTGAGGACGCTGACGAGTGGCGCGGCGAATGTTGGGATATGATAAAGCAGCGCAGCGACCTGCACTTCATTTTCTTGACCAAGAGGATAGAGCGGCTTAATGACGTGCTTCCCAATGACTGGAACGACGGCTATGACAACGTGACGATAGGCTGTACTGTTGAGGATCAGGCAAATGCGGATCGTCGCCTTGACATTTTCGACAGGCTTCCGATAAAGCACCGCAATATTATCTGTCAGCCGATGTTGGAGCGCATGGACATTTCAGCGCACCTTAAAGATGTTGAGCTTGTGATAGCGGGTGGTGAATCTGACCGCTATGCAAGACCTCTGGACTACGAATGGGTGCTGTTTCTGCGTGAACAGTGCGTAAACGCAGGAGTTGATTTCGAGTTTCGTCAGCTTGGAACACATTTTATAAAGGACGGAAAGGAATATACGATTCAGACGCGCGACCTGTGCAGTCAAGCCAAAAAGGCTGATATCAATTACTATAGATCAAAGTAAATGCAAAACACCCCGTAACGGTATCGTCATCATACCGAAACGGGGTGTTCTTATTTAAACCTTATCGCGGCACTGTGGCTGAACCGCTAAAGGATAATTTTAGCACTGTGCTACCTGCACCTTACCGCTTGTGAGGGAGATGTTGAGCTTGTGGCAGTTCTCGCCGCCGAGAGTGCCCGAGGTGCCCTTGCCGAGGTTCATGAACTGACCCTTCGCCATGCCGATATCGGTGCGAAGCGTTCCTGAAACTCCGTCGAACTTGACGTCGATGCCTGCGCTTTCGGGGAGTGTAACTCCGATGTTTCCGCTTATCGCGCTGATGTCGAGGTCTGCGTTCCATTCGTCGTAGCGTACGTCAACGCTGCCTGATGTAACGGAGATCTTGCCCTTGCCCGAGATACCGTCGCATACTGTCTTGCCCGAAACGGAATGCAGGCTGAATTCCTCTGCCTTGTAGCAGCTGACACTTGCATTGCCCGAAACAGTGCATACAGACAGGCTCTTTGCAGTAGTTGTGCAGGGAGCGGTGAGATTTACGCTGCCGGATACGGACTGAATCTTAACGTTATCAAAGCAGGCGTTTACTTCAATGCTTCCCGAGGCTGTGTTGAGGTCGAACTCCTCAGCAGTTACCTCTGAGATATCAGCGCCGCCGCTCGCGGTGTTTATCTTCAGCTTTGCAAGCTTTGTCTCAGGCACAAATACCTCGATCATGTAGTCCTCTTTGGGCTTGGGGCAGAACAGGCTGAAGGACATCTTCTCCTTGAAGGTGAGGGTAGTGCCGTTCAGCACTGCACAGAACTCGGGGGTGTCCTTGGGGTTGCTGTACTCTGCGCGGAACTCCTCGCCCTCGTGCTGTCTGATGATGATCTTTGCGCCCTTAGAGCATACCTCAAGTGCGTTTATCTCGTTTGTGAATCTGTAGATCTGCTTTTCCATAATGAAACTCCTTTCAAAATATGACTTTAATGTAAAAATATGGTTGTAATTTTGGCACGCCTGTGGTTGGGGCTGAACTCCCCCGAGGGGGAGCAGCTCCTCACAGTGTGCGGTTATATCGGTACTAATTCAATTATACTCTGATGTCGCCAACATCGATATCGCCTACATCAACTTCAACTTCTATTTCGGTATCGGGTGTGTCGATAAATACGACATCATCAAATTTTACGCTTGATATAGCAGTGGTTGCTTCAGTCGCTGCGCTTACGGAAGG
>JAZNWG010000458.1:0-3614 GCA_045593225.1 Oscillospiraceae bacterium | reverse complement strand
CAGAGCCTGTTGAAACTACCACAGCAGCTACTACCACAGCTACAACGGTTGAAACAACAGTGGCTACAACAACGACAAAGCCTGTGACTACTGCTGCAACCACCACAACAGCTGCTGCAACTACCACCACCGCAACAACTGCCGCTGCCACTACAACTGTTGCGACAACGACTGTTCCCGAAGAGCCTGTGGAGATTCCCGAAAGCGACATGAGAAATATCACCACAGTGCAGATCGTGGAGGAGATGGGAATTGGCATAAACCTCGGCAATACATACGAATCCTGCGGCGACTGGATAGCGCAGTGGGGCGACGGAACTCCCGAGAGCTATGAGACTGCATGGGGCAGCCCGATCATCACAAAAAAGATCATAAAGGGCTATAAGGACGCAGGCTTTGACTCGCTGCGTATTCCTGTAGCATGGTCTAACCTTATGGGTGAAAACTATACCATCAGCAGTGAATATATGGCGGCGGTAAGAGAGGTCGTTGACTGGGCGCTGGAGTGCGACCTGTACGTTATAATCAATCTGCACTACGACAGCGGCTGGATAAAGGAACTTCCCACAAACAAAAAGGAATGCATGAAGAAATATACCCGTATCTGGGAGCAGGTGAGCGAGGAGTTCAAGAACTACGGAGATCACCTGATATTTGAAGCGCAGAACGAGGAGTTTGGCTGGAGCAGCGTCTGGAACGAATGGGCAGGTACAACAGGCAAGCCTGAAAGCTATGCGCTGGTGAATGAGATAAACCAGAAATTTGTTGATATCGTGCGCAGCTCGGGCGGAAACAACGATGAGCGTCATCTGCTGATATCGAGCTACAATACTAATATCGTAAAGACCTGCGATCCGCTGTTCAGGATGCCGAGCGACCCTGCGGGACGTTGTGCTATCTCGGTGCATTATTACACACCTGTGGTCTTTGCATTGCTTGAAGAGGACGCAGAGTGGGGAAAGATGCGCTCTACATGGGGAACAGCTGCCGACTTTGCTGAGCTTGAGGAGCTTATGGATATGATGAAGGAGAACTTCGTGGACAAGGGAATTCCTGTTATCATCGGCGAATACGGCTGTCCCACAAAAAACAAGGACATGGACAGCGTAAGGCTTTTCGTGGCGTCAGTTTGCGAAGCTGCTGTTGACCGTGATATGTGTCCGATGCTCTGGAGCGTTACAGATCATTTCTATGATAGAAATACTTGCAAGATGAATGACAAGGAGCTTCACGAGATGCTTCTTGAGGCGGCGAAATAAAGCTTTCTGCGCTGTATCGGTAAGCTAACTAAAAACGTTTACATAAAAAATGCAAATTTGTTTAATTTTTTTGGGTCTAACCCCTTGAAAACGTTTTCAAAATATGTTATATTAGTATCAATAAGGTTCCGCAGGAGAGCTTTGCGGTGCTGTAACTCAAAATTATTCTATTTCAGAAAGGGAATTTCACATGGAACACAAGATATACTCACTTGAAATGGGCCCCGCAAAGTGTGCGGTAGACCTCGGCGACGGCAGCGAGCGCGGCGAGTACGTTAATCAGGACTATATCCTGCATAAGATGGGCAGACCCCACCGCGGTATCAGCCTTATGTACTGCTATTATCCCCTTGACAAGACATGGCCTGTAAGAGCGCGTGACGCTTTCGCAGATCAGGAGGTCTCCTTCCAGTGGGATTATCCTTATGATGATTATTTCACTTATAAGGGCGGTATCGGCGGCACAACAGAGGACGAGCCCTTTACCTGCATGAGAGATGTACGCCGTCACGGTCAGGACGTTATCCTCACCATTACTGTTGACCCCAATCTTACAGATGAATACCTCATCAAGATCGCGCAGGAGCTTCGCACCTACGGAAGAATGCAGCTGCGTATCAACCACGAGGCAACAGGCAACTGGTTCAGCTTCAATAAGCGTGCTTCCTATCAGGAGGTTGCTGATTTCTATGTTCGCTTCCATGATATCATCGCAAAGGAAGCTCCCAATGTAAAGACTATCCTTTGCATCGGCGGTGTCGAGCACCCTGAAAAGGGCGGCGAGATCGAGATGGAGAAGGAGTTTGCCGAGGCAGTTCGCGCAACAGATATCTGGTCCGTTGACAAGTACATGGCTCTGCACTGGGGCTGGCCTTATGACGTTGCAGAGGTAGGCGGTACCTCCTTCAGCAGAAGCAGAGTATCCGATACCTATAACCTCACAAAGCTGTCCGAGAAGCGTTACAGAGAGCTTTGCGGCGGCGTTAAGAAGCCCATGGTAATGTCTGAGTTCAATGCTGACGGTGATGTTACAGGCCCTTACGATCAGGCTGACATGATCAAGGAGTTCTGCGATCTGCTGAAGAACGACCCCGATCAGGGCTGGTTCAACGGCTTTACATTCTATCAGTTCCGCGACCGCGGCAGACTGGGTCTTGAGATAGAGGACCCCAATAATCCCGATGTAGGTATCGAGCAGCCCGCTCTGAAGACCTACAAGGAGATAATCCACGACGAGTATTTCTACCCCACAATGAAGCAGGGCGAGGAGCTCGCGCTTCCTGCAAAGCTGCGCTGGGGCGGCTCCGAGGACAGCACAGGACTTGCAATCCCTCTGCACTTCGAGAAGAACCCCACATTCTGCGAGGTTACATTTGACGAGCCTCTGAACCTTATGATGGAGATCAACGGCAAGTGGTTCTACAAGTCTCCCGAGGCAAAGACGATCGACCTTATGTCTGCATTCTACGAGAAGCCCCTCTATGGCGAGGCTGACCTTACACTGAAGATATTCGCACCTCCCGCAAGCGGCGAGAACGACCCCGCACAGGGCGAGGACTGGCAGACAAACTACTACACAACCATCAATAAGCTGCCCGATATCCGCATCAGATTTGCGCCTATCATCGGCAAGCTGTAATTTACTTGATGTAATATTGCAACATGACCGTCTTGCGGATATTCCGCGGGCGGTCTGTTTGTGAAATCGGAGGGTATTATGAAAAAGACTTTATCTATGATCATGGCGCTTGCTATGATCGTTTCTATCACAGGCTGCTCGGGAGAGCAGAGCTCGAGTGTTGTTGACGAAAGCGCTCAGACTGTCGAGGCTACACAGGAGAGCACGACTTCAGCAACAACTACCACCTCTGCTGCAAAGCCCGAGGAGGACGTGCCTGAGGTAAGTGGTCCGAAGTATCAGACATACGCTTCCATGACCGCAGAGGAGATAACAGCATCGCTTACACTGGAGCAGAAGGCGGCGCAGATGGTGCAGCCCGTTATCTATATGCTGAGTGACAGGCAGATGGCGGAGAACTGCTACGGCAGTATCCTCGGCAAGAGCAGCTCGGTGACCTACGACGCGTGGCAGAATATCGTTGACGGCTATCAGCAGATGGCGATAGACTCCGAGTCGGGTATTCCCTTTCTTTACGGAAACGATGACGTGCATGGCGTGAATTACTGCGATGGCGCGGTGCTGTTCCCTCACAATATCGGAATAGGCGCTGCAAACGATCCCGAGCTTACCTATCAGATGGGTCTTGCAGTCGCAGACGAGGCAAAGCTCTGCCACATGCTGTGGAATTTCGCGCCTGTCGTTGCGCAGTCCGAGGATCCTCGCTGGGGAAGAAC
>JAZNWG010000457.1:0-7334 GCA_045593225.1 Oscillospiraceae bacterium | reverse complement strand
AAAGGACCACCCCGAGGTAGCCTGCTTTACGGACTATATCGAAATGCTGGACAGCGGCCTTGTTGACGCAGTGCTGATAGCTGTTCCCCATTACGACCACCCCACTGTTGCAAAGGAGTGCTTCAAGAGAAACATCCATGTCCTGACAGAAAAGCCTGCAGGCGTTTATGCAAGACAGGTTCGTGAGATGAACGAGACTGCCGAAAAGAGCGGCGTAAAATTCGGTATCATGTTCAATCAGCGTACAAATCCTATGTTCGCAAAGGCACGTGAGATAGTTCAGAGCGGACAGCTTGGCGAGCTTAAGAGAATGGTATGGATAATTACCAACTGGTATCGTACACAGGCTTACTATGATTCGGGCACATGGCGTGCAACATGGAACGGCGAGGGCGGCGGTGTGCTGCTTAATCAAGCACCCCATAATCTCGATCTGTGGCAGTGGATATTCGGTATGCCGAAGCGTGTAAGGGCTTTCTGTGAATTCGGAAAGTATCACAATATAAAGGTCGAAGACGATGTCACTATCTTCGGCGAATACGAGAACGGTGCGACCGCTACATTCATCACCACAACAGGTGACGCCTGCGGCACTAACCGACTTGAAATAACAGGCGACAAGGGTAAGATAGTTGTTGAGCACGGCAAGCTGTGCCACTGGAAGCTGGATACCCCAGAGCGTGAGTTCTGCTTTACCTCCAAGGAGGGCTTCGCTACTCCAGCTAACACCTATGAGGAATTCACAGCCCCCGAGCCTGAGGGACACCCAGAGGTGCTTGAGGCATTTGCGCAGTCTATCCTGAACGGCACGCCCATGATCGCCGAGGGCAAGGAGGGTCTTAACTCCCTGTCCATCTCCAACGCGGCTTATATCTCCACATGGACGAACGACTGGGCAGAGATACCCACAGACGAGGCGCTGTTTGAAAAGCACCTCGGCGAGCTGTGCAGAAACGAGAAATGCTCAAAAAAATAAATACCGCTCACGGTGAGAGCATAGAAAAGCTCCGTGAGCGGTGGAAGGTCAGATGGTAATGAAAATATTATAATACACCTGTTTACTTGCCGCTTTTTCTGCGACAGATAAGCGCGACTGCACCGCCGACAAGCGCCAATGCGCCTGCTCCGATGCCTGCAATGAGCGGAATATTTATTCCGCTTTCTTGCTCCGTCTCAGCGATGGGTTCCTCGGTAGTCTCAACGACGGGTGCCGCAGTGTTCACGATAAATTCAGTAACAGAAAGCGGAGGAAGCGTGTAGGCAAAAGCATTATCTGTAATGGCATCAACGCTCTGAAGCTGCTGTATCGCAGAGGTTTCGCCATACAGGGAATAAACTTGTGCATCGGTGTATTCCTTATCGGAGGAAAGACTGATATTAACAGGGGTCTCCTCGTGCAGAGAACGGTTTATCACCATTACCTTTACCCTGCCCTCGTCAGCTCCGTCAATAGCAGAGTACACCGAGATGTCCTTGTTGTCGTATTCGCTCTTTACAAGAGTATCGCCGAAGCCGTTGCCCATGCCGTCATAGTTTGTGAACATATTGATGGCCGCAAGCTGATAGTCGTTGTTGTCAAACGACCATATGCTTGCGAAATACACACCGTGCTGTGCAAAGATACCCAGCATATCCGCCTCAACGACTGCGCCTGAGATATGGTCGCCGCCACCGAAATTATACTCGGTAAAGGCGAGCTTTGTATCGGGATAGTAGGTGCTGATGGATTGCTCGATATTCGGCAGGAGCGGGAAGAACTTTGCGCCCGTGTCAGCTATCCAGCTGTTCTCGATATAGCCCTCCTCATAGAGAGAACGCACGCTGTCAAGGCGCGCCTGAATGCACTCGTCATTATCATAATGATTGCAGGAGCGCTCTCCGCAGGCTCCCTTCTGCTCTGTATAGAAGTGGATATCAAGCACATCAAGCAGACGAGTTCCGTATTCCTCCTCCGCCTTGCGCATCTCATCAAGGTAATAGTCGATGAACCAGCGGTAGCCGTTGTCAGCCTTGAGCTTGTTCCAGTCACTCGCTCCCGCCAGTGTATCAAATGCCGAGTATCCGAAAAGCGAGGGGCCGAACACCTCTGCGCCGCTGTCCATGTCCTTGACTACCCTTGCAAGGTCAACAGACTTATCCAGAAGCTCCTCACAGGTTATACGTTCACCCTGCACACGGCTGTGAGTGTGATGCCACAGCGAAGGCTCATTATCAAGAGCATAGGCATTTATGCCTGTTTCGCTTTCGGAGCTGCCAAGCGTGTTTATAAGATAGTTAAGATACTCGTCCATATAAACATAGTCGTCCTGTGTGTCGGGTATGAGCGAAAACTCACTGCCCTTGCGGTTGACTACCTCTTTCCAGTATTCCGACGGAGCGGTCTTATCCTCGGGAACGACACCAGTTTTGCCCGAAGAAGTATACCCCAGCATCTGCAGCGTAAGCAGAGTATACGCAACGCCGCCGTTCTGTGCGTCACGCGCCGCCTGAAGTGCAGCAGCACCCGGCTCGGGCTTCAGATCATCATCGGCACCGTTTATCAGATACGTATCAGAAAAATGCTTCCAGTCAGAGCCTGCGTTGGAGATATTGTTCTCCCAGTTGTAGCCGCTAAGCCTGTTTCCGCCTAGTCGCAAAGCTCCTGCCGAGACCGCGCTCAGATCAACGCCACTGTTTACTCCGTAGATGTACGGAGATATCTCCTTATGCTCCTCCGAGGGCGATACAGTGATATTCACCGCCTGCTGCTGTGCAAAAGATATATTGCTCATACACACCCCTAATACAACTGCTATCAGAGCAGCTGCTGCTCTTGTTTTTTTCATTCATTATATCCTTTCAACGTTACCTGAACAACGTGCATTGTCCGCTGTCACGATAGTATTTTATCAGCTTTTCTATCTCGGGGCGCGTGCGGCCCATAAGCTCCGCCAGACAGTCTATGCAGTAAAACTCCTCTGCGTTGCGCTGTACTAATTTGCGGTGTATCGCGATATCATCCGCAAGAAGATCGGCGCCGCATTCCATGCAGTTTTTATAATCAGCCATTACAGCTTCACGACCTTCGCACGGAACATCACACAGTCGTGAGAGTCTATCTGCGCAGCATATCTTTCAGAGAACGTACCGATAACGGAATGGGAATAGCAGTCATAAAGCTCCAGACCTCTTCCGGACGCCGCAGGCAGACCGATATCAAAGAACTGCAGCGACATCTCGCTTTTCTTGTCGCTGAAATTGAACATTCCTATCGCGTAATCGCCGCCGCTCAGCGGCTTTATAAGCGCAAATACATTCTCGGGGTTGTTCCACTGTCTAATGCAGTAGGGGCCTCTTACCTCGATATCCTGATTTATTGCGATGATATCGCGGTTTGTCAGTATCTCCTTTGCCTCGGCTGACATCCTGCGGACATCACAGCCTATCATCAGCGGAGAGTTCATGATCGCCCACAACGCAAAATGTGTCTTGTATTCGGTATCAGTGCAGCCGCCCGGCAGGCTTCCGAGGACCTCTGCGTTATCTCCGTTGCCGTGCATTCCTACTACCAGCATATCCATATCATTATGGCAGTAGACGCCGCCATACGCCTGCTTTCCAAGCTGAGAATCCACGATGTTCTTTACAGAGAACCAGTTATCCTGAATATCGCCTGTTGAGCGGAACATATTTGCTCCCGTTTCTCTTATCCAGCTGTGAACATTGTCAGCTCCCCAGTTGCAGGCAGAGAAAAGGATATCTCTTCCGCAGTTTCTCAGTGCCATTCCCATGCGCTTGTACAGATTCTCGCCATCTGCGCATTTCGGCTTGTAGCAATAGTCGTATTTCAGATAGTCTACGCCCCACTCCGCAAATGTTTCGGCATCTACAAACTCATGCTCGAAGCTTCCCGGATATCCGGCGCAGGTATGAGTTCCTGCACAGGAATACATACCGAATTTGAGACCTTTTGAATGGATATAATCAGCAACAGGCTTTATGCCATTCGGAAACTTGTTTTTATCGGGCACCAGTCTGCCGTTTTCATCACGCTGCTTTTCGCTCCAGCAGTCATCTATCACTATGTATTCATAGCCTGCGTCCTTAAGACCGCTTTCAATAAAAAAGTCTGCTGTCGTTCGGATAAGCTCCTCATTTATATTCCAGCCGAATGTATTCCATGAATTCCAGCCCATAGGGGGTGTATGTGCAAGAGGTCTGTTCATAACTAAAAATCCTTTCTGTCAGCGTTTGTACACTGTTATTAAAATAATGATACCATTTTCTGAATATGCCGTCAATCGTAAATTCTGAAAGCATTCCGCGATTTTAGTTTCAAAAAACAATATCGCTCCGCATATATCCTTTTTGTTTTAAGGCAGATAGAAACCGACTTATTTCAAAAAACCGATTCTCCCCCTTGACATTTTCACCTGAAAGCATTAAACTGATAACATAAACACGAAAGGGTGAGCATATGGCGGGAAAGGTCAACAATCATGTATATCCATATATCGAACAGGTAAAGGATCTGCCTGTATTCCTGACAGGCATAGGTGGCACAGAATATCATGGTCATACAAGACGTGCCGAAGGATATTGCTGGCATCAGATATTGTACAGCGCAAAGGGCTGCGGAACGCTGAAATACGGCAGTACGACGATACCGCTGACGGATAACTGCTACTTCTTTCTCCCCGCAAACGTGCCGCATGAATACTACCCCAACGGCGATAAATGGGACGTGCGCTGGGTGGTATTTGACGGGTACGCCTGCGATCAGATACTGGGACAACTGGGACTTACAAAGCCTGCGGTCGTGACTCCCGATGACAGCACGCGTATGCTCAAGCTGTTTGACAAGATGTTTGTCGCCCTGAAGACCGACAAGGTCTATGGCAACTACACCTGCTCAGGGCTTGTCTATCAGTATATCATGGAGTTTCATCGTCTGGCCTCGGATAAGAGCGTCGCAGGCGGCGCAGACAGGAGCGATATCCTTATGCCTGCACTCAACTACATAGAAGAGCATTTCAGAGAGGATTTTCCTGTTACCGTGCTTGCAGATGTGGCAGGAATATCACAGCAGTATCTATGCAGAGTATTCCGACAGACGATGAATATCCGCCCCAACGAATACATCACCCGCCGCCGCTTGCAGGAGGCTATGCGGCTTCTGATCGACAGCGATGCTCAGTTATCTGAAATCGCGGTCGGCTCAGGCTTTTCCGACACAGGATATTTCGGAACGGTGTTCAAAAAGCACAACGGCATGACGCCTATGGAATACAGAAAAGCAAACAGCACAAGGCTGTGATGCATTTTATGGTGCTGATATAGTTTTATGAGTGCCGTAATAAAATGTAGCCACTACCGAAAACGATATAGGCTATTGTATGCTTTCTATCTAAAAACAAAAATACCGTAGCTGATGCAAAACAGCTACGGTATCGGAATTGGAAGATATTGCGGTATTTAATACAGTCTGATACATAATTTATATCAGATTCTGATCCTTTTTCATCAACAGTATGAAGCTTACATCAGCAGTGTTCCGAAATGTATATTGATACAGCCGAATCATTATTTTTATGTACGATTCTCCGAAAACCGCTCTTTAAGCTTTTCATAAAAGTGTCGCAGGCTCTTGTCACCGTCATTGTCGGGAAACATACAAAACGGCAAACTATCGGTTGCCTTGTGCTTGAGAATACAAGCCTTGCAATTCCCGTTGTTTTTGCAGGTAGTTTTCGGGCAGCATTCAAGCTCGTTCTTGTAAAATCCATTCATATAAATATACCTCCATAAGCATTGAAAAGATAGCCGATAATGATTATTCCCGCCGTTACAATGCCGATGAAAATGGCTAACAGCTTTGGCTTGATAACTTTTCTGAGCATTATCATTGACGGCAAGGAAAGTGCGGTGACTCCCATCATAAAGCTCAGAACTGTGCCTATGCCGACGCCCTTTAAATAGAGCGCCTCGGCAATCGTGATCGTTGCGAAGATGTCAGCGTACATAGGAATGCCCGCAACGCTTGCGATGATTACGGAGAACGGGTTATTTTCTCCAAGCACCGTTTCGATCCACTGCGCAGGCAACCAGTTGTGTATAAGCGCCCCGACGGCAACGCCAATGACTATGAATCTGAAAACATATTTCAGCGTTTCCCACGCTTCCGACAGGGCGAATCTCGCTCTGTCTTTTTTGTTCGTGTATTCCGTATTGCTGAGCTTTTCCGCTTTCCCGAATAATTTAGGCTCAAGCTGTTTTTCAAGCCCCAGCTTGCCGATGAGCGTTCCCCCCGCGACCGCGAGAACAAGCCCTACAGCAACATATGCAACTGCGATCTTCCAGCCGAAAATGCTCGTAAGCAACAGAAGTGAGCCCAGATCCACAAGGGGCGAGGAGATCAGGAAAGAGAATGTCATTCCGAGAGGGAGTCCTGCTTCTGTAAAACCGATGAAAATCGGTATTGAAGAACAAGAGCAAAAAGGCGTGACCGTGCCTAAAAGTGCCGCAAGGATATTACCCTTTATCCCACCGACTTTCATCAGTATCTTCTTGGTTTTTTCAGGCGAGAAATAGGTCTGGATGTAAGAGATCAAAAATATCAATGCCACCAGCAGAACGCAGATCTTTATTGTATCGTAAAGAAAAAACTGAATACTTCCGCCTATTTTGTCTGTTACATCAAGTCCGAGCGTGCTCAGAAAAATGCCAAGCAGGTCATTCAACCATTTCATTCCCAAAAGCTGATTCTGGATAAAGTCCCATATTATCCGCATTGACAACCGCCCTCCTTGCAGCATTTCAGTTCTGAAACAAACTGCCGGACATCTGCAAGTGCATCGCAGGAAAGAGAGTAGTGAGTCCATTTTCCATCTTTTCTTCCTACGACCAGTCCGCTGTCGCAAAGGATCTTCATATGGTGGGATAGCGTCGGCTGTGTAATTCCAAAGCGTTCAAGAAGCTTGCAGGCACACTTTTCGCCATCAGACAGCATTTGAACGATCTCCAGACGCGTGCTGTCACCCAGAGCCTTAAAAACAAGTGCGTAATTCATATCAATACCCCAGCTCTTCAAGCAGTTCAACCGCACGGACTATCATATCAACACAGGTCGTTTTGAACAAGCCTTTTTCGGCAGCTATATTCATTCCGTCGCCCGAAAAAATATCAATACCGAGAAGATCGCGACAGACAATACTGCTCTGTCTTGACTTAAACGCTTCAGTAAATTCTCTTGTTTTTTGATAGCAAATATTCCTGCTTTCATTGTCGGTCTCGCTTGAATGACCGTAACGCAGACTGATAACCATGACCGCCCCTGAAACTGCACCGCAGATTTC
>JAZNWG010000456.1:0-7946 GCA_045593225.1 Oscillospiraceae bacterium | reverse complement strand
CCTTAAGGTACACGGTACAGCTACAACAGCTCAGGTGCTGGACAAGGTAAAGGCTCTTGGCTACAAGTACTCCACACGTTCGGGTATCACAGTAGCTGTATGCGATGCTGAGATCCCGCCCCAGAAGGTTGATATCATGGCTGAGGCTGAGGCTAAGATCGAGAAGATCAACAAGCAGTTCGCACGTGGCTTTATCTCCAACAATGAGAGAAAGGCTGCATTCATCAATATCTGGAACACCGCAACAGACGATGTAGGTAGAGCGCTGACCGACAATCTCGATCAGTACAACAACATCTTCATGATGGCGGACTCCGGTGCCCGTGGTTCTATCAACCAGATCAGACAGCTCGCAGGTATGCGTGGTCTGATTGCAAACACATCTGGTGCTACTATCGAGATGCCTATCAAGGCTAACTACCGTGAGGGTCTGAACGTACTGGAGTACTTCATCTCCTCCCGTGGTGCGCGTAAGGGTCTGGCAGATACAGCGCTGCGTACAGCGGACTCCGGTTACCTTACAAGACGTCTTGTTGACGTATCTCAGGAAGTTATTATCCGCGAGGACGACTGCGGTACCGACAACGGTATCGAGGTATATGAGATCCGCGAGGGCAATCAGGTGGTTGAAAAGCTCACCGAGCGTCTTGTAGGACGCTTCCTCGTAGAGGATTTCAAGGACGCTGACGGCAACACTCTGATATCCAGAGACAAGCTGCTGGGCGATGCTGACGCTGCAAGGATCGTAAACTCCGGCGTTGAGAGGATCAAGGTGCGCTCTGTGCTTACCTGTGGCCTGAAGAACGGTGTCTGCGCACGCTGCTACGGCGCATCTCTTGCAAACGGTCAGCTTATCGGCAGCGGCGAGGCTGTTGGTATCATCGCGGCTCAGTCTATCGGTGAGCCCGGTACACAGCTTACAATGAGAACGTTCCATACAGGTGGTATCGCGTCCGCAGAGGATATCACACAGGGTCTTCCCCGTGTTGAGGAGCTGTTCGAGAGCCGTCGTCCCAAGAACGCGGCTATCATCACAAAGATCGCAGGTAAGGTGCGTTTCGAGGAGATCAAGAAGACCCGTCACGCTATCATCACTGCTGAAGACGGCACAGAAGAGGCTTATGCAGTTCCCTTCGGTTATCGTCCTAAGGTATACGACGGCGACGTTGTTGCGGCAGGCGATCCGCTGACAGAGGGCTCCATCAACCCGCATGACGTGCTCCTCGTAAAGGGTGAGCAGGCTGTTCAGAATTACATCATCGCAGAGGTACAGAAGGTTTACCGTCTGCAGGGTGTTGATATCAACGATAAGCATATCGAGGTAATCGTACGCCAGATGATGAGAAAGCTCCGCATTACAGAGCCCGGCGACAGCTTCCTGCTTCCCGGTGCAGTTGTGGGCAAGAACGAGTTCGTTGAGATATGCGAAGGTATCCAGAAGCGCATTGACGAGGGCGAGCAGCTTACACTCCCCGAGAGTGAGCCTATCCTGCTGGGTATCACAAAGGCATCTCTTGCAACCGACAGCTTTATGTCCGCAGCTTCCTTCCAGGAGACCACAAGAGTTCTTACCGACGCCGCTATCAGAGGCAAGGTTGACCCGCTGCTCGGTCTGAAGGAGAATGTAATTATCGGTAAGCTCATTCCCGCAGGTACAGGTCTTAATGCCGATGAAGAGGCAGAAGAGATCGCTGCAGAGGAAGAGAATGCTTCCGAAACAGAGGCAATTTAAGTTAATAAAGAATGCCGCCGCAGTGCTGTATTAAAGCGACTGCGGCAGGTGTTCGGTAAAATGCACAAAAACAAATATTGCATATAAAACCTAAACGGTGTTTGCTACAAAGTTTTGAAAAAAACCTTGACAAATGCCGTTTTTTCATTTAAAATATATAATTGCGTGCGAGTATATTTAAAACCAATACCGCACAAGTCGGCACACGATATGCTTGCTTATTTTCCACCATATCGTCCATACCTCGCTTGACGGGCACAAAGCCCGACTGCACTCGGTCTGAACGATCTGACAAAAAATTTGCTGCGCATCTCATGCACCGCCTTGCTTGTATTGGTTTTTGGCGAATTGTATTAACAATATCGGGTATACTAAGCAACGTGAAATTTTAATGGAGGTGAAATAATGCCAACCTTTAATCAGCTTGTCCGCAAGGGACGTGAGGTAGCGGTTAAGAAGTCCAAGTCTCCCGCACTTCAGAAGGGTATGAACACACTGCGCAAGCAGGAGATCGACCAGCACTCTCCCCAGAAGAGAGGCGTGTGTACAGCAGTTCGTACAAGCACACCTAAGAAGCCTAACTCCGCGATGAGAAAGATCGCCAGAGTAAGACTCTCCAACGGTTATGAAGTTACTGCTTACATTCCCGGTATCGGACACAAACTGCAGGAACACTCTGTTGTACTCATCAGAGGCGGACGTGTAAAGGATCTGCCTGGTGTGCGTTATCACATCATTCGTGGTACACTCGATGCTCAGGGTGTTGACAAGAGAATGCAGGGACGCTCCAAGTATGGTGCAAAGCGTCCGAAGGCTGGAAAGAAAGCGTAATAATTAACTGTTATGCTGTCAGGCAAGGCATTATTTTTAAGATATTGCCTCTGTTTGGACGGCGAAAGTTAACGCTTTCGAGTACCTATGATTTTCATTTTTTATGAAGGAGGGAAGTAAAGTGCCAAGAAGAGGTAATGTTCCGAAGCGTGAGGTTCTGCCGGATCCTATGTACGGTTCCGAGCTGGTAACAAGACTTATCAACAACATCATGCTCGACGGAAAGAAGGGCGTAGCCCAGAAGATTGTATACGGCGCATTTGAGATCGTTGCTGAGAAGACAGGCAAGGATGCTCTGGAAGCTTTCGAGGAGGCAATGGAGAACATCATGCCCCAGCTCGAGGTTAAGGCTCGCCGTGTCGGCGGTGCAACCTACCAGGTTCCTATGGAGGTTCGCCCCGAGAGAAGACGCACACTCGGTCTGAGATGGATCACCAAGTACAGCCGTGAGCGTAACGAGAAGACAATGAAGGAAAGACTTGCAAACGAGATCCTTGACGCACTCAATGGTCAGGGCGGCTCCTGCAAGAAGCGTGACGATACTCATAAGATGGCTGAAGCTAACAAGGCTTTTGCACATTACAAGTGGTAATCAGAAACAGATGGAAATGATCGCAGCGTAAGCCGCGGTCATATTCCCGAAATTACGGAGGAACTTATGAAAAGAGACGTAACTCTCGAAATGACCCGTAATATTGGTATCATGGCGCACATTGACGCAGGTAAGACCACCACAACTGAGCGTATCCTGTTCTACACTGGTGTAAACCACAAGATGGGTGAGACTCACGATGGCGGCGCGACAATGGACTGGATGGCTCAGGAGCAGGAGAGAGGTATCACAATCACCTCTGCTGCTACAACAGCTTTCTGGAAGAACCATAGAGTCAATATTATTGATACTCCCGGACACGTTGACTTCACTGTTGAGGTTGAGCGTTCTCTGAGAGTACTTGACGGCTCCGTTACTGTATTCTGCGCTAAGGGCGGCGTAGAGCCTCAGTCAGAGACAGTATGGCGTCAGGCAGATAACTATAAGGTACCCAGAATGGCTTATGTAAATAAGATGGATATTATGGGTGCAGATTTCTACAACGTTGTAAACATGATGAAGGACAGTCTTAAGTGTAATGCTGTTCCGATCCAGCTCCCCATCGGTGCTGAGCACACATTCAAGGGCATCATCGACCTGATCGAGATGAACGCTGACGTTTACTACGATGACCTCGGCAAGGATATGCGTGTCGAGGAGATTCCCGCAGATATGCTGGAAAAGGCTCAGCAGTACAGAAAAGAGCTGCTTGAGAAGGTAGCTGAGCTTGATGACGAGCTGATGGAGCGCTACTTCGAGACCGAAGGTGAGGACTTCACAGTTGAGGAGATCAAGGCTGCTATCCGTAAGGGTACTATCGCTAACACATTCGTACCTGTAGTTTGCGGTACTTCTTACAGAAACAAGGGTGTACAGAAGCTGCTCGACGCAGTTATCGACTACATGCCCTCTCCTCTCGATATTCCCGCTATCAAGGGTGTAGATCCCGAGACTGGCGAGGAGACAGAGAGAAAGGCCGGCGATAACGAGCCCTTCTCCGCTCTTGCATTCAAGATCGCAACTGACCCCTTCGTTGGTAAGCTCTGCTTCTTCAGAGTTTACTCCGGTTACGTTGACGCAGGCGCTACTGTACTCAACGCAACAAAGGACAAGAACGAGCGTATGGGTCGTATCCTCCAGATGCATGCTAACTCCAGACAGGACATCGATGCTTGCCCCTGTGACGATATCGCTGCCGCTGTTGGTCTGAAGAACACAACAACTGGTGATACACTGTGCGATCCCGCACATCCCGTAATCCTCGAGTCCATGGAATTCCCCGAGCCTGTTATCTCCCTCGCTATCGAGCCCAAGACAAAGGCCGGTCAGGAAAAGATGGCTCTTGCACTTGCAAAGCTTGCAGAAGAGGACCCCACATTCAGAACCTACACCGATCAGGAAACAGGCCAGACAATCATATCCGGTATGGGTGAGCTTCACCTTGAGATCATCGTTGACCGTCTGCTCCGTGAGTTCAAGGTTGAGGCTAACGTTGGTGCTCCTCAGGTTGCATATAAGGAAACTATCGTTGGTAACGCTGATGTTGACATGAAGTATGCTCGTCAGTCCGGTGGTAAGGGTCAGTACGGTCACGTTAAGATCCGTGTTGAGCCTAACGAGTCCGGTAAGGGCTACGAGTTTGTTAACGCTGTTGTCGGCGGTGCTATTCCCAAGGAGTATATCCCCGCTGTTGACAAGGGTATCCAGGGCGCACTCAATGCCGGTGTTCTCGCTGGTTATCCCGTTGTTGACGTTAAGGTTGAGCTGTACGACGGCTCCTACCACGAGGTTGACTCCTCTGAAATGGCGTTCCAGATCGCAGGCTCCATGGCTATTAAGGAAGCCCTCAAGAAGGCTAAGTCCGTAATCCTCGAGCCTATCATGAGAGTAGACGTTGTAACTCCCGACGATTACACAGGTCACGTTATCGGCGACCTCAACTCCCGTCGTGGTCAGATCCAGAATCAGGAGACCAGAAACGGTACTGTACAGATCACCGCTGGCGTTCCTCTTTCCGAGATGTTCGGCTACTCCAACGACCTGCGTTCCAAGACACAGGGTCGTGGTAACTATGTAATGCAGCCCAGCCACTACATCGAGGTTCCCAAGAACATCGCTGAGGGCATCATGAACAAGCGCAAGGATAACGTTTGATCCTGAGCATTACTCTTTATCATAATTTTTGCGAAAAACACTTGATTTTTTCGCGGAATAATGATACAATATAATCACTAAACTATGGCTATCCCCCTATTCGTAGGGGGAAGCTGAAAATTTCACCTTTAAGGAGGATAAAACCAATGGCAAAGGAAAAGTATAATTCCACGAAGCCCCACGTTAACATCGGTACAATCGGCCACGTTGACCACGGCAAGACAACAACAACAGCTGCTATCACAAAGTACCTCGCTATGCTCGGTAAGGCAAAGTTCGAGGCTTATGACATGATCGATAAGGCTCCCGAGGAGAGAGAGCGTGGTATCACAATCAACACTGCTCACGTTGAGTACGAGACAGAAGCTCGTCACTATGCTCACGTTGACTGCCCCGGCCATGCTGACTACATCAAGAACATGATCACTGGTGCTGCTCAGATGGACGGCGCTATCCTCGTAGTTGCTGGTACAGACGGTCCTATGGCTCAGACAAAGGAGCACATCCTGCTTGCTCGTCAGGTAGGCGTTCCTGCTATCGTTGTATTCATGAACAAGTGCGACGACGTTGATGACGAAGAGCTGCTTGAGCTCGTAGAGATGGACATCCGTGATGTTCTTTCTGCTAACGAGTTCCCCGGCGATGACATCCCCGTAATCCGTGGTTCCGCTAAGGTTGCTCTGGATTGCGCTTCTACAGATCCCAACGCTCCCGAGTATGCTTGCATCAAGGAGCTGATGGACGCTGTTGACAGCTACATTCCTGCTCCCGAGCGTTCCGAGAACCTCCCCTTCCTGATGCCCGTTGAGGATACAATGACAATCACAGGTCGTGGTACAGTTGCTACTGGCCGTGTAGAGCGTGGTATCGTTAAGGTTAACGACACAGTTGAGATCACAGGTCTTGTTGACGAGCCCAAGTCCACTGTTGTTACAGGTCTTGAGATGTTCAGAAAGACTCTGGACGAGGCTGTTGCTGGTTACAATATCGGTGCTCTGCTCCGTGGTGTTACACGTCAGGATATCGAGCGTGGTCAGGTTCTCTGCAAGCCCGGTTCCATTCACCCCCACACAAAGTTCAAGGGCCAGGTATACGTTCTCAAGAAGGAAGAGGGCGGCCGTCATACTCCCTTCGTTTCCAACTATCGTCCCCAGTTCTTCTTCAGAACAACAGACGTTACAGGCGTTATCACACTGCCTGCTGACAAGGAAATGTGCATGCCCGGCGATAACGTTGTAATGTACGTTGAGCTGATCACTCCTATCGCTATTGAAGAGGGTCTGCGTTTCGCTATCCGTGAGGGTGGTAGAACAGTAGGTTCCGGCGTTGTTACTGCTATCAACGAGTAATTCAATACCGACTATCTCACAAGATAACAGAGCCGCTTCCCGTTTGGGGAGCGGCTTTTTGTCATATCCAGCTTAGCGATAGCATTATTCTTGCTTGACTTTTTAGCGATAGTGTGATAATATGAAGAAAAAAGCAAAACGATAAAGCAGAAAGGGTTGTTTATATATGGCTGAAAAATTTTGTTATTCATGCGGCACTAAAATGGCGGCGGAATGCACTTTCTGCCCAAATTGTGGGGCGAATCAGACCGCTTCCGGAGTTACCCCTGCTCAGCAACCTGTTTCGGCACAACAGCCTGCTGCTGTTCAACAACCCGTTGCACAGACACCTCCTGTTCAGCAGCATGTTTATGCAGCAGTACAACCTCAGCAGCCGAAAAAGAACGGCACTAAGATCGCATTGATAATAATCGGTGCAGTTATTGCAGTGGCGCTTATTGTACTGTGTATAATTCTTGGAGTTAATTCTGCAAATTCAGGAAATTCGGGCAGCACAGGTGGCTCGGGTATATCGTTCCCGTCTGACAATGGCGGATCGACAGGCGGAAACAATATTGCTTCTCCTGCCGTGTCAAAAATAAATCCTTATGCTAATGTAAACGGCGGTGCGCTTAAGGACGTGGAGGCCGCTTTCAGCAGCACTGACGGCTATGTAGTTATCGGCATTTCGGGTATGGGAGTTAACGGCCTGGCTGATGCTGGCGGCGTTGCGGCGGTGGTCATTGACGAAAGTGCATGCAGAGCGGGTTTGACGATTACCGAAAGTGACAGTTCGTCATCATCTTACTTTGACATCATACTCATGGAAGGTATGGACGCAGAGGAATATACTACGGAGACCCATTCCTCTATGTTTGATGACTGTACATTTGAACTGCTGAGCTATGATGCAGGCTCCTCCGCTACATTCAGAATATCGGTTGAGTTCACTTACGACGGCGAGAATTTCTGCTTTGAGGGCGGCGCAACAGTTGATTATACTGCATATGACCAAGGAAATGCAGGCGTTGTCGGTGGCAGTGCAGGCGGCTATGATGGTGGTTACACAGGTGGCTACAATAATAGCATGTGCGCTGTATGCTACGGCTCAGGTGAATGCAGCATTTGCGATGGCAGCGGCTTGAATTCTTATTTTGACTGGGGCACAGGAGTAAAGAGCGCCTGCGACAGCTGCAACGGCTCGACACGCTGCATATATTGCGGCGGCGACGGTTATTGTTGATACAAATATAAAGCCGCTTCCCGTTTGGGGGAGCGGCTTTTTGTCATATCCAGCTTAGCGATAGCA
>JAZNWG010000455.1:0-6763 GCA_045593225.1 Oscillospiraceae bacterium | reverse complement strand
CGCGAATGCATATCGTTTATCCCCCAGGAACCAACGATGTTTAATCGTACGTTGCGTGAAAATATTGCATATGGAAAACCGGACGCAACAACACGTGAAATACAAACTGCGATGTATACCTGATGGTTCTCAAAACGCATCTCGTGAGCCTGAACAACGTCCATAGCCTTCTTGAGGTTGTGGATATTGATCTTGGATACCTCGAACTGGATAGTTGTGGCACCCGATGTCACGATGAACTGGAAGTACTTCATGCCGATGCGGTAAGCCTCACCGAACATCTCGTCGATGACCTCAAACGCCTCTGCAAGAGCATTTTCGTCAGCAACAGCACCGTCGATTACGCAATTGTTCAGCTTCAGGCTGATGATGCTTCTGAAGCTTGCACCAAGATCGTAGTCGCGGATCTGCTTATTCTTATCAGATGACATCAGGAATACCTGATCGTCCTGATGGAATGCATAAACGAACTCGCTGCCGCTCTCGTCGGTAGCCTGCTCGTGCCAGTTGTACTTAGCGAGCAGGACGTGATTGTCCTCGCCCTTGAACCAGCCCTGCATCTGATCGAGATCGTTGTACAGCAGTTGCATAGCGGAGCCGTCGTCGTGCTCCTCCTTCGGAACGCCGCTGTGCTCTGTGAAGAAGCCGTTCTCCTTCAGCTCTGCGAGGGAAACAGGCTCCTCAATATTGGGCATCTTGATGGAGACAGAATCTCCGAACTTCTCCTTCAGACCCTTTACAAGCGAGCTTGTGTTGATGTAGTTGTAGAAGAACTCAAACACATACTGTCTGGGACGCAGCATATAGCGCTCCGCATTGTCGGGACGCTGTGCAAGCTCCAGCACGAACAGCTTCTTGTATGTATCAACTATCTCAACGATATCCTTCTCGATCTCTGCGGAAACTTCCTCTATGCAATCGTGGCGGATACCTGCACGGTTGTTTGTGATGTAGCTGTTGGGTACGCTTACGAAGAACGCAGACAGCTGCTCCTGCAGGAACTCCTGACGGCTTGCCTTTACAAGACCTGTCAGCTCGTAGGTGGAGAAGTAGTTGTACTTGTTCATCAGCACCTTTGCTGCCTCGCGCTTAGCACCCGAGATCGCAAACGGGATAAGGTAAACAAAGCCGTCGTTCTCCATGTGGATAAAGTCAGCAACGGACTTTCCGTTCTCGAAGAAACGGATCTTGGGCAGATCGTTCTCGTCCTTGCGGAATTCCTGGATCTTGTATACCACCTCGGGCTTGCCGAAGGAGATGATAGCGATGTTGAATGTACGGGAGAGGGTCTCATGCTCATCGGTAGCCTTGAGGTGCTTTTTACGGATAAACGCAAAGCACAGGTCTACCATGTTCATGTAGTCGCCCTTTTCGCTGCACATGGAAACAAGGTTGTGGTGCAGCTTCTGCTGGCTCTCCTGATCGAGGCCGAACACGATCTCTGTGTGAGCAAACTTGGGGCCGTTAAGCTCCAGCTCACGCACCTTCAGTGTGCCGCCGTCGTTTACAACACGCAGCGAATAGTTGTTGGAACGCATCTTGAACCAGTCAACATTCGCGAATACGCTCTTAGCACCAAGACCGAAGCGGCCCTCGCGCTCCTTATTGCCGTCATTTCTGCCTACGGAGAGGTAATAGAATACCTGCTCAAGGCTGAAGCCCGTCTCGTTGTAGGTCAGCTTAACCTGACCCTCATCGAGGAACTCGATCATTACCTTGATGTCGTTTTCTTCGTAGTCACAGCCGAAAACGTTCTGCAGCAGCTCGCGGATAATTGACTCTCTGGGGTAGTCCTGCATCATGCCTGTAACATTTATCGCGCTTCTGCCTGTATACATGCTGTTGAAGTAGTCCTTGAAAGGCTGGCTGTCCACGTCGCCCGAATACAGCATCATCTGCAGCTTCTGCAGCACCTCGGACATGCCGGTCTTGTCGCCTGCTGTGTGACGCTCAAAAAAGTCGCCAAGCAGCTTTTCAACAGCCTCATAGCTTTCGCTCATAAATACGCCTCGTTTCTCCGCACCTTATTATTTTCCCCGCCGCCGATGTGCGGTGCGACAGCAGGCTATGTCACGAGGCAGTATCAGATGCCGTCGTTGTAGATCTTGATGTACTCTCTGAAGGATTTTACGGAATCCTGCTCGCGCACTCTGTATCTCCAGATACCGAGAAGCACAGAGTACTGTACGCAGTCAGTAAGCTCAGCAAGCTCGTTCTTAACGTGCAGGTGGAAGTTCTCGCCGCTGTGGAGCTCGTCAATGCGCTTCTTTGCTTCAGCAACACCGTTTACTGCCTCGGAAGCAAAGGAAAGCTTCTTCCATGCCTCGTCCTTAAAGCCTGCGCCCATAGCGGAGAGCTTGTCAGCAGCTATCTTTACGATCCTGCCGTCCTTCTTCACGCAAAGTCCCGAAAGGCCGTTTATCGCAGCGATGATATCATCGCGGGAAGTGCTCTTGTCAACGCCGAACGCGCCGCAGATGCGCTCCAGCAGCTTGTCTGCAAACTCTGCCAGCTGCTTTGCGGTGCTTATCTTATCGGTACCGAAAGCGGAGTAGTCGCCCTTGAACTTCTTTATAAGATCGAAGCAGCTGTCTACCTCGCCTGCGTAGCTTACAACGTATTTCAGATCATCAAATACATTTGCGATATGCTCGCCCTTGTCCTCGATGTCAAGCAGGATATTTCTTGTGGGCAGGCCCTCGCAGAAAGCGGAAGCAATGCTGCCGTAAAGCACCTTGTCAAGCACTCTCGAATCAAACTGCTTGTTCTTGTCGCGGAAGATAACGAACTTTCTGTCGGCCTCTCTCTTTGCACCGTGGCGTGTCATTCTCTTTTCGAGGATAGCCGCAGAGGTGGGAAGCTCGTAATTGATGATGTAATCTATACGGTCAAGCGCGTCGCCCACAGCACCGAGGCTGTCAACGCCGAGCACTACCTTCGGGTAGGTCGTGGTATCGTCAACGCGGAACTTTCTTACGATGTCCTCGTTGCTGAAAAGCTCGCCCATGGCAGCCTTTACTGCACTGTTGCCATAAACACAGCCGATGACCTTTCTTAGGTAATCGATAGTATCCTTTTCGCAGCAGTAAACGATCGCACGCTTGTTCTCATTCAGTATCTCGTCAAGAAGAGTAAGGAAGCTGTCCAGCTTCTTGTCAAAGGCTCTCAGGTCCTCAACATCGGAGCGTGTGTAGGACGCCTTCTGATATGTACTCTTCTGTACCTCACAATCATAGTCCTCGTAAACATTGCCGCCGTACTTGTATACAGGCAGTCCCGATCTCAGGTCTATCCTGCGGCGCAGGCCGTTAAGCTTTGCTTCGTCAAACTCATAATCACGGAAGATCACGCTGCGCTTCATGCTGCCGTCATAAACGCTGCTGTCGAAGTATCTGGAAACAGGTGTGTCAAAATCAAGCTCTGCACAGCTCTCATCAAGCTCAAGGCTGTCAGCCGCTGCAGCAAGTGAGGGGTCGATCAGCACGGACTTGACAAGCTCTGCAAGAGCGGTCTTGTCCTCGGGCTTTTTAGCGGGTGTCGGAGCGATCACCAGCAGCTTTTCAGCCTTCCAGGGGAGCTGCGACTTGTAGAAGCCGTAATCGGGAGCGCCGCCGCTCTGCTCCTCATCAATGATGATGAGATCCCACTCAAAGCCTGCGGGAGCCTTTGCCTTCAGGCCGTTTGCCTTTGCAAGAGCGTCAGATGACATCAGAAACAGGTTAGGACAGTTCTGCGAGAAGAACACCAGAGCGTTGGAAGCACCTGTAATGATCTTGAAATCAGCGCCGATACCTGTCATAAGTATTCTATACCAGCCGTAAAGCTCGGTATTTGATGTAATAAGAAGAATGTTGGGGCATTCCTTTTCAGCCAGCACGTCATAGATGCAAAGTCCTGCCTTGGTCAGCTTTTCAGAGCCGAACTCATTCGCCATTATCGAAAAGCCGAATTTGCGCAGCTTTTCAGCAGGCGCAACGTTGGCAGCGGACAGATCCATGCCGCCCAGAGGAATCCATTTTAAACTATTGCCACTCACTAAGCGCACCTCCGTAAAACGGTATTTGTAACAGGACAAAGTATTCCGCAAAAAGGGTATACTTCACCCATTACAGTCTATATATCATTATACAACAATTCTCACAAATTTACAAGTTAAAGACGACAGTTTTTGTTTAGAAATCACTAGGGGTAATTTTGTTAAAATTGCACAAACAAAATGCTTTGTGTAATGCTTTACTTTTTGCGAAATAAATGATACAATATTTAAAGCGCACTGAGCGCGGTTTATTTCTATAATGAGAGGACAAACATATGACAGAATTAGAATTAAAGCAGGCTATATGTGATGTAGGACATAAGCTGTGGCAGCTCGGAATGGTTGCTGCAAACGACGGTAATATCTCCGTAAGACTTCCCGACGGAAACTTCCTCGTTACCCCCACAGGTACCAGCAAGGCAAGCCTTACGCCCGAAATGATAATCAAGATGAACGCAAACAACGAGGTAGTCGAGGAGGCTCCCGGCTATAAGCCCACATCGGAGTTCAAGGTGCACCTGCGCTGCTACGAGGCTCGTCCCGAGGTTAATGCAGTCGTACACGCTCACCCTCCGACAGCAACAGGCTTTGCTATCGCACATATCCCGCTTGACGACTACACCATGCCCGAGGCTATAATCTTCCTCGGCTGCGTTCCGATAGCTCCCTATGACACCCCCGGCTCGCAGGGCGTTGCGGACAGCATTATCCCGTTCCTTGCAAACCACGACACACTGCTGCTCGAGAACCACGGCGCACTTACTGTCGGCATCGACATCACACAGGCGTACTACCGCATGGAAACTCTTGAGCACTTCGCAAAGGTAAGCCTTGTTGCACGTCAGCTCGGCGGTGCTAAGGATCTGCCCATGGATAAGATCGAGGAGTGCTGCGAGATAGGAAAGTCCTTCCCCATCAGACACCCCGGATACAGAAAGTATCACTAAGATTTTGTAACAGCACTGCAGGGACACAGCTTGCTGTGTCCGCAAAATAACACAACGCATTCGGACACGGCAAGCCGTGTCCCTACAAACATATTGTAAAGCACTGCAACAAATCCACCCGAAAGGAACACCCCTATGTCCAAAACGATTCTTGTATTCGACTTTGGCGCGTCAAGCGCAAGAGCAATGTTCTGCAAATATGAGGACGGTAAGTTCTCGCTTGAAGAGATACACCGCTTTGAGAACAGACCCGTCACCGAGGGCGGCCACCTGCGCTGGGATATCGACGAGCTGTGGGAGCAGATGAAGATAGCAATAAGCTTCGGCGTGTTCAACGGCGGCTTTGACGCTATCAGCATCGACACATGGGGCGTTGATTTCGGCCTTATCGGTCAGAACGGCGAGCTTCTCGAAAAGCCCGTCCACTACCGCGACGAGCGCACCAATGGTATGCCGGAGGAGGTCTACGAGAGGTTCCCGCCCGAGGAGCTTTTCGCAAAAAGCGGTATCCAGCCGATGAACATCAACACCATATTCCAGCTGCACTACCTCACACAGCACGAGCGCAACTCCATCTTCCGCGCGGAAAAGCTGCTGATGATGCCCGACCTGTTCGCGTATCTGCTGACAGGCAAGGCAAGGTCGGAGTTTACCGAGGCGACCACCTCGCAGCTTATCGACCAGAAGGCAAAGGGCTGGAACTTAAAGCTTATCGAGGGTCTTGAATTCCCGAAGCGCATATTCTGCCCGCTTATCCACCCGGGCGAGGTCTACGGCACATTAAAGCAGGAGCTTTGCGACGAGTTCCGCATCGAGCCTGTTCCCGTGTATGCCTGCTGCTCGCATGATACCGCGTCTGCGGTGCTGGCAGTGCCCTCAACAGACGAGCATTTCGCATTCCTCAGCTGCGGCACATGGACGCTGTTCGGCACAGAGCTTAAGCGTCCTATCGTCACCGAGGAAGCGATGAAAATGGGTCTCACGAACGAGGGCGGCTACGGCGGCACTACAACGCTGCTCAAAAACATCATGGGTCTTTGGCTCATTCAGGAAACAAAGCGTTATTATGAAAAGCAGGGCGAGAAATACAGCTTTGCAGACCTTGAAAAAATGGCGCTTGATGCAGAGCCGTTCAGATGCTTCATCGACCCCAACGATCAGAGCTTTGCCGCTCCCGATGATATGCCGCTGAAGATACAGGAATTCTGCCGCAGAACAGGTCAGTACGTACCCGAAACAGTCGGCGAGATAATGCGCTGTATCTATCAGAGCCTTGCGTGTGAATTCGCGCTTACATTTGAGAAGATAGGAAAGCTCACAGGCTACGAATACAAGCGTATCCACATGATAGGCGGCGGCACTAAGGATAAGCTGCTGTGCAGGCTCACTGCCGAGGCTGCGGGAGTGCCCTCCGTTGCAGGCCCTGTCGAGGCCACAGCACTCGGAAACGGTATCTGCACGCTGGTTGCCTGTGGCGAGATAGAGAGCATTGCAAAGGCACGCGAGATAATCATCGACTCGGGCCTTACTGTTACTTATGAGCCAACGGAGCACGACAAGTGGCTGGAGGCGCTGGAGAGGTACAGGGCAATTGCAGGCTGTTAAAGGAAAAAGACCTCCGTTCAGATGAACGGAGGTCTTATTATTTATTTAAGAAATCCCTCAATTATCTTAGCCTCTGCCTCCTCCTCGGTAAGTCCGAGAGAGCAGAGCTTTAAGAGCTGCTCGCCTGCTATCTTTCCGATAGCCGCCTCATGAATGAGCGCCGCGTCAACGTGGG
>JAZNWG010000454.1:0-1548 GCA_045593225.1 Oscillospiraceae bacterium | reverse complement strand
GGACCTCTGCCCGCCTCGTCAATACCGCAGACAACGCTGAACTGCGCTCTCAAGTCACTGTCGTAGCCGAATAAGCTCGGCTGCTGAAGCTCGTCAAGAGTGAGCTGCGCCTCGTCAAGGGGTCTGTTCGATCGTGATCTTGCCAATCTTACCACCTCTGTACTCGTCAAGAAGTGTTGCGGCAGCACGCTCTGTGTCAGGTTCTCCGCCCGAAATCAGCATACCGCGTGCCTTCGCGATCTCTGTCAGGACATCGCCCTCACCTGCTATCTTGTAGCGGTTTTTAATGAGCTCGGGATAATCCTGCAAAAGCAGCTCTCCCAACGCTCTTGCGAGCGCTTCAACGTCCATGACATCGTCTTTTATTGCGCCCGTGAATGCAAGCTTCTGCGCCGCTATCTGATCGTCAAACTTCGGCCAGAGTATGCCGGGCATATCAAGCAGCTCCACGTCCTTGTCGATGGAAACCCACTGCTTTCCGCGGGTAACACCGGGACGGTCGCCTACCTTTGTTTTCTTTGTCTTAGCCATTCTGTTTATGAATGAGCTTTTTCCCACATTAGGAATACCGACTACCATGAGCCTTAGCGCCTTGCCGATCATGCCGCGCTTTTTTCGGCGCTCCATAAGTTCCTTCAGCAGCACCTTTACAGCAGGCAGGAATCTGTTTATTCCCTTTCCGCTGCGGCAGTCACAGATTATCACCATGATACCCTGCTTTTCATAGAACTGCTTCCAGCGGCTCGTTGCTGCATCGTCTGCATAGTCGCACTTATTCATTATCATAATGCGTGGCTTATCCTTAACAAGCTCATCTAAAATAGGGTTACGGCTTGATTCAGGAATACGCGCGTCTGTGATCTCCACTACGGCATCTACCATTTTTAAGTCCGCCTCGATAAGTCGGCGGGTCTTGGTCATATGCCCGGGAAACCACTGGATATTTCCTACTTCACTCATAATAAGCCCATACTGTCAAATGGCATAAAGCGGAATACCGCTTTACCCATGATAAGATCTGTATCCACCATGCCGACCCTGTAATCGCGACTGTCAGTGGAGTTGTTACGGTTGTCACCCATAACGAAGACATAGCCCTCGGGGACAGTGTATTCTCTTCCGCTTTCGCAGCTCTCGGGGGTCACGGTAAGCTCCTTGATATAATCCTCTTTGATAAGCTCGCCGTTACGGTATACCTCGCCCTTCTCAAAATCAAATTTGAGAGTATCGCCTGCTACACCGATAACACGCTTGATGATAGGCTCTCCGAAGGTCTTTGCGCCTGCGGGTCTGAGCCTGTCTGCCTGAAGAACGACTATATCGCCTCTCTGCGGAGTATAAAAAAGATTGAATGCTATGACGCGATCCTGATGCTGGAGTGTGTCGTTCATCGACTTTCCGTCAACAGTAATGGATCTGAAAACAAAAAGATTCAGTGCAAGCATAACCAGCACTGCATACACGAGGCTTCCCGTCCACTCAAGAGCGTCGGCGAAGGGCTTTCTCGGCTTTTCCGCAGAATCGGGGGAAGTCGGAGGCCAAGCGGTC
>JAZNWG010000453.1:0-3325 GCA_045593225.1 Oscillospiraceae bacterium | reverse complement strand
GCTTGCGAAGAAATATCAGTTTGCTATGTGTCTGGAAAGACTTGAAAACTGCGAGATATTGTGTGTTACTATCGACAATGAGCTTGCAGGCTATGATGCAACTAAGCTGCTTATCGGCAAGGGCAGAAAGCGCATTGGACTTATCACCACCAAGGAGCGCAGCCAGTCCTCTATCGACCGCGAGAACGGCTATCGCAGAGCGCTTCAGGACGCAGGCATTCCCTATGACGAGCAGCTCGTGTACTACGGCGGCTATGACCCCGATGACGGCTTCAAGGGCTGCGAGTATCTGATGAGCCTTGACAA
The DNA here is from genome assembly GCA_045593225.1 of Oscillospiraceae bacterium. Classification (GTDB taxonomy): domain Bacteria; phylum Bacillota; class Clostridia; order Oscillospirales; family Ruminococcaceae; genus CAG-115. Next base: position 3,019 of record JAZNWG010000453.1, on the reverse strand, counting down.
TAAGCCCGACGCGATATTCTCTATCTCCGATATAATCTCGGTAGGCGCTATGACCTACGCTGTCAGAAACGGCATTGACGTAGGCAAGGACGTGCTTTTCTTCGGCTTTGACAATATCCAGCTGTCGCAGATGTTCATTCCGCGCCTGTCCACAGTTGAGCAGCCGTGTTATCTGCAGGGCAAGACGGTTATTGAAAAGCTTATTGCAAACATGAAGTCAGAGACACCCGATATGGGTATCTACAAGCTGCCGCACTCGCTTATTCTGAGAGAATCCACAGGCGACGCATAAAATCAAGACCCCGAATAGCTCGGGGTCTTTGTTATTCTTTTTCGCTTGCAAGCTGCTCTGCTTTCATGTAGAAATGATACACAGGCGCTATCTTCTTGAATTCCTTTGCAATGTGCTTTGAGAGCTTATCGGTGAACATTATCTCGGGGTCGCTAAGCTCGCCCGAAAGCCCGAGGCTGCGGCGGTTGAGCCAGTCAGCTTTTTCGCGAGGCTGGTCGGGGTAGCGGTCGCGCTTGTACGGCTCGCCGTAGAGTGCGAAGCTCTTTTGCTTCTTCACCGCCATGAACGCCTCCTTGAAAGCGTCGTCGTCCGCGAGGATAAGCTGCCGTGCAGCCTCCATTACAGCAGGACGCGCGCAGTAATAGCCACAGCCGAAGCTCATGCCGCCTGCGCCGATAGAGAAATAGAATTCGGGCGCGGGGTTGCGCGAGTCGCGCGGTCTGCCGAAGCTGTACCAGATATGGTCGCGGAATATGGAATCGGGGTGCATTCTCGCGTCGCGGTAGATTCGGGATATCTTCTTCGGGTCGCAGATGATGTACTTGTCTATCTTCATCATAGTGGGCGCGAGGTCAAGCACCAGCTGCGACATAGGCTGCTTTACAAGCGCTTCGTAATCGGGCTTGTGCTCGGTAAACCATGCCTTGCTGTCGTGCAGGCGGTTTTCAAATAAAAAGTCTATTGATTGCTGTGAAAACGGCATTTTTTATTTCCTTTTCTTTCGTGTGAGGTTGAAGCTTATCTCGGTCATGCGGATAAATTCATCATCGGGCACGTCCGAGTCGAAATACACGGTATTCCAGTGGGTCTTGTTCATGTGGTAGGCAGGGGTCACGCCCTCGTACACGCGGCGCAGAAAGTCAGCTTCCATCGGGTCGCATTTGAGGTTAACCGCCGGTCTGCCCTTTACATCAAATATAAGCGCAAACCACTTGCGGGTGTCGTAATGCCGTGCGACGTAGGTGTTGAAGTCCTCCTCGAACGGCTGGTCTACCTCTGAGCCCAGCATACCGCGGCAGTGCTTTATGTATTGCTCCTTGGTCACGTTCAGTCCTTTCTCACATAGTTGATGAAGCGGATATTGTAGCCATTTGTTTCGATAAGTTCGGAAGCTTCGACAGCCTCCCACTCGGGCAGAGCGTCGATATCGGTAAAAAACGTATCGCCGCCGAAGTTCTCATAAACTCGCGTGATGTACGCCTTGTCACAGTAGGGGAGCATCTGGCGGTATATCTCACCGCCGCCGATAACGAATATCTCGTCGTTTACGCCCTTTGCGTATTCGAGAAATTCCTCGATAGAGCCGAACACCTCTGCGCCCTCGACCGCCTTTTCGGTGCGCGAGATAACGCAGTTCACGCGGTCGGGAAGCGGACGCTTCGGGAAGCTCTCATAGGTCTTGCGCCCTATAACGACAGTGTGGCCTGTTGTAATCTCGCGAAAGCGCTTCATATCTGCAGGCAGACGTGCGAGCAGGTCGCCGTTTCTGCCGATAGCCCAGTCGTTGTCGGCTACTAATATAATCGTCATATTATACCTCCTGAAATGAGCGGCAGTTTTATGCATTGTAATACATATCATAAACTACATATCCGCCGATACCGTCCAATGAACCTTCTGATGTTTCCTGACACATCATGCAACGCGGTTCCTGCATAGGAAATCCGCTTGTGGGGTATATTCCGTATTCGGACGAGGTCTTAAAGCCGACCTTATTATAGAAATGATAGTCGCCCTCGACGGTAATTCCCTTGAAGCCGTGTTCCTTTACCTTTTCGATGCCCATATTCAGCATGGTTATACCGATATGCTGATGAAAATAATCTGCGTGCACCGAAACAGGCGCCAGCATAGCGATATCGCTGTTGTCTATGTGCTCGCCGTCCTTTGTCTTTGAAAGCGGAAATCTCGAAAACAGAAAATGTCCCACGATCTTTCCGTCAAGCTCTGCCACAAAAGACAGCTCGGGGATGTAGTATTTTGAAACGCGGATCTCTTCAATCAGCGCTATGATATCAGTGCCGTCAGAGTAGGGTGTGCCCTCGCTGAATGAGCGTAATACCAGTGAGATAATATCCTTATAATCCTTTTGCGTTTCGGGACGAATGATGATATCGTTTCTCATAGGACCTCCTTAAATTGCAATAGATATTTATGTACTTAATTATACCAACTCTCACCGAAAAAGTCAACAAACGAAAAGGGCGGAAAAAACCGCCCTCTGTTATATATCTTTTGTTCTACACAATAATTATTTAGTCTGCCAGTAATTTTTCGACACTCGCCAGCTTTACGCATACACAGAATATCTCCATAGCCTGACGCAGCTCGTGAACGCTGGGGAAGGTGGGAGCAATTCTGATGTTGCTGTCCTTGGGGTCCTTGCCGTAGGGGTAGGTAGCGCCTGCACCTGTCATAACAACGCCTGCCTCTGCAGCGAGGGAAACTATGCGCTTAGCGCAGCCCTCCATAGCGTCAAAGGATACGAAGTAGCCGCCCTTTGGAGATACCCAGCTGCCGATGCCGAGAGGAGATATCTCCTTGTTCAGCATATACAGAACAACGCTGAACTTAGGCTGGATAATAGCAGCGTGCTTCTTCATGTGCGCCTTGATACCGTCAAAGTTCTTGAAGTACTTGCAGTGGCGCAGCTGGTTGAGCTTATCAAAGCCGATGGTCTGAACAGTCATCTGATTCTTGATGAAGTCGATGTTGTTCTTGCTTGCT
>JAZNWG010000452.1:0-2521 GCA_045593225.1 Oscillospiraceae bacterium | reverse complement strand
GAACTGCATTCCCCGACAGCGACGCGAGCAGATATGACGCTATACACAGCCCGCTGCAGCCCGCAAGAAATGCGGTGAGATTTATCTTTTCGCTCATCTTGGCGTAGAATACTCTTGAAAGTCCCATGAGTATCGAGAATATGCAGGGGCCAAGCAGGTCGCCCATTGTCTTGGATATACCAAGCCCGCTTTCCGCGAACGCGGAAGCCCACTGACTCATTGCCTGCTCGCTAGCTCCCGCAGCAAACATCATGAGAATAAATATCCAGAACAGTTTAGACTTGCAGAGCTTTCGTATCTGCAGCTGTTCGCCCTCTTCCACCAGCGTATATATCGAAACACGGGTGAAATACACTCCCACTGCAAGCGGAAACAGCGCCCAGATCACCGCTAGTATGCCCCAGCTGTCTTTGCCGAAGAAATGCAGGAACAGCGTTGACAGTACTACAACGCCTACCGTGCCCCAGCAGTAGAAAGAGTGCAGCAGGCTCATGACCCCTGCTTTGTTTTCTGTGGGGCAGGCTTCGACAACAGGGCTTACCAGCACCTCAATAAGGCCGCCGCCTATTGCGTAGAACACCACGCATATAAGCAGTCCTGCAAACGGCGGCAGTATATTCGGCAGCAGGAACAGTCCCGCAAGCCCCAGTGCGGCAAAGATATGCGCCGCAACGATACATCTGCGCCAGCCCAGCTTATCTACGTACTTTGCTGCGACAAGATCGACTGCAAGCTGAACGAGGAAGTTTATCGTGACCAGCAGTGTTAATTGTTCCAACGCAACACCGAAGCTGTCGTGGAAGATAAGAAACAGCAGCGGCATGAAGTTGTTTACTATCGCCTGTGTTATATAGCCGCCGTAGCAGGCGAATATCGTATGGCGGGGATTGTTTTTTATTGACATTACACACCTCGTAAATGATAAACTTCAACTATTATATATTATCGGGTGGGTTTTGTCAAGGCGGTCATATGCAACAAGCGCGGGCATTTCTGCTCGCGCTTGTTTTGTGTATGCTATTGATCACTTGTAGATAACTATCTGCTTTTCTGTATCAACGTCATAAGCATGTCTGCTGTTTGAGTCCGCTAATTTGCTGTTATGATCGTAGAAAGTGAAGTACTCTTTTTTTACTTCGCCTGTCGACTTATCAATTATGTATGTATCGCCGTCACAGCCAATCAGATATTTGGTTTCTGTCTCGTAAGCTCCGGCGTCAGCGAAACGGTAAAGCACATTCTCTTGCTTGATCGGCTCTATTATCATGCTTCCGTCTTTATCCAATACAATTACGTAATTATCGCCGCTGGGATTTTTCACTTCACAAGCTATAAAGTTCTCGTTGCCACCTATGATGTAATTTACGTTATATTCAGATAAGTCGAAGTCAAGCTTTTCCGATGTTTCCATGTTATATGCTGACATATAAGGGTCAGCACCATCAGAAATTTTTACATAATTGCCAAATGTATAGGTCGTGAGCTGATGACCGTTTGCTTTGTACAATTCTTCTATCTCGCCGGTTTTTTCGTGGTATTTAATTATATTATTCTGAAGATTCACAACTACATAATCTTCTGTTATTGTGATAAGCTTCGGTTTGCCTTGAGATATACCCATATCGGATTTGGTATTGCCGAGATGTGTTGTTGTGTCATTTTTAAATGAATACACATACGCATCAGAATTAACCACGATAAGCAGGCTGTCGCCGAAGCTATAGTAGCTGGTATCACCACCCGTCAGTCGGTCAATTGAAATTGCGCTGCCGTTACAGATGCTGTATTTATCGGACATTTCATAAAGCCATTCACCGTCTGCACCAATCAGACCGAATTTCAAAACATTACCCGAAAAGCTTTCTTCAATTTCGGCAACGGGAATGCCTGAAAGGAGCACAGGTTCGCCTTTGGCGATATAAGATGAATAGGGCGTATTGGCTAAAATCATGTGACCTTTATCAGCCGATGCAATAGCTTTAGCAGGGTACTGGGGTCCTTCCAGAGGAAAAACGCTGAGGTCGCTACTGTCTGAACCGAATATGCCGATGTCGCCTATAGCAGTAATCAGAGTGCCTTTGGGTTTAATTGATTCGCCGCTTGCTAGATCGTACACATAATAACCATCGCTGGTATCTACCAGTATTTGTCCGTTCATAACACTGATTATACCATGGATAAGGTCTACACGCTTCCTGGGTTCTTCCTCCTCGGGCTTCTCAGCAATAGTTGCAGCTGTTGTGGCGGAAGTCGTTGCCGCTGTTGTCACCTCGGGCGTGCTGCTCTCGGTATCTGCTGTGCTTGTGGTGCTTTCAGATGTTACAGCGCTTGTGGTGCTGTTTGTATCGCTTGTCTGTGTGCTGTTTTCAGCAGGAGCGTTTCCGCCGCAGGCTGTCATGGACAGAACAAGCGCAGATGTAAGCAGTACGCTTAAAATTCTTTTCTTCATGTGTTTTCCCTCTCTTGAATAATTTCAGTAAATAAATTACCATATATAATTATAGTTTTTATTTCCTGAAAT
>JAZNWG010000451.1:0-1941 GCA_045593225.1 Oscillospiraceae bacterium | reverse complement strand
CTTTCAGCAAGCGCAAGCTCAACGGACGGCTCTATGCCGACAGCCTTCTTGCTTGCTGCGATACCACAGATATCGCCTGTGTACTTCATCACAGCAGGCAGAATTTCCGTTCTCGCCATGTCAGCCGCTGTAAGCGCCTCGATATTTATCGCCTTGGAGTAGTTTTCAAGGTTTATCTCTGCTCTCGCGTGAAGCTCTATCTCGGTATAAACGCCGAACTTTGCAAAAAGCTTTATGCTCTTGGGAGAGGTAAGCGAGGGTATAGCGTCGATTGTGGACTTGAAATTGGGCAGTCCCCTGCTTTCAGCCTCCTCGTACCATTCCTCGCCGTAGCCGTTACCGTTGAAGATAACGCGCTTGTGCTCGCGGATAGTGCGCACGATAAGCTCGTTCAGCGCGGAGTTGAAGTCCTCTGCGCCCTCAAGCTCGTCAGCAAACTCCTTCAGTGAGTTTGCAACGATGGTGTTGAGCACTGTGTTGGGGCCTGCGATATTGAGGGACGAGCCGCACATTCTGAACTCGAACTTGTTTCCTGTGAAAGCAAAGGGCGAGGTGCGGTTGCGGTCAGTAGCGTCCTTCGGGAAGCTCGGGAGCGACGATACGCCGACATTGAACATCGTGTCGCTCTTTGTTATATAGTCCTTGCCGTCAACAAGATGATCCACAAGCGCCTCAAGATCCTCACCGAGGAATATTGAGATTATCGCAGGAGGAGCCTCGTTTGCACCAAGGCGGTGGTCGTTGCTTGCAGTAGCGACAGACATACGCAGCAGCTCGGGATACTCGTCAACAGCCTTGATGATAGCTGCGAGGAATGTCAGGAACTGCGCGTTCTCCATAGGAGAGGAGCCTGGGTCAAGCAGATTCTGTCCGTCGTCAGTTGACAGTGACCAGTTGTCGTGCTTGCCGCTGCCGTTTATGCCTGCAAAGGGCTTCTCGTGCAGCAGGCATACAAGGCCATGCTCCAGAGCCACCTTCTTCATGATATCCATTGTAAGCTGGTTCTGATCGCTTGCAAGATTGCAGGGCACGAACAGCGGAGCCATCTCGTGCTGTGCAGGAGCAACCTCGTTATGCTTTGTCTTGGAGGCGATACCAAGTCTCCAGAGGTGCTCGTCAAGATCCTTCATGTAGCTTGCGATACGGTCCTTTATGGAGCCGTAGTAGTGGTCGTCCATCTCCTGACCCTTGGGTGCAGGCTTTCCGAACAGCGTTCTGCCTGTGAAGATAAGATCCTTGCGCTTGTCGTAGGTCTTCTTGTCTACAAGGAAGTATTCCTGCTCCGCGCCAACTGTGGGAACAACACGCTTAGCGGTGGTGTTGCCGAAAAGGCGGAGTATACGCAGTGCCTGCTCGGATACGATGTCCATGGAGCGCAGCAGAGGTGTCTTCTTATCCAGTGCCTCGCCGCCGTAGGAGTAGAAAGCGGTAGGTATATAAAGCGAGCCGTTCTTGACAAACGCGTAAGATGTAGGGTCCCATGCAGTGTAGCCACGCGCCTCAAATGTAGCACGCAGACCGCCCGAGGGAAAGCTGGAAGCGTCGGACTCGCCTTTTATAAGCTCCTTGCCCGAGAACTCCATTATAACAGTGCCGTCACCCATGGGTGTGATGAAGCTGTCATGCTTCTCGGCGGTAATGCCTGTCATTGGCTGAAACCAGTGTGTGAAATGAGTTGCGCCCTTTTCGATAGCCCAGTCGCGGATAGCGCTTGCAACTACATCAGCAATGCTGCTGTCAAGCTGGCTGCCCTCTGCGATAGTGCGCTTGAGCTGATTGTAAACATTCTTGGGCAGACGCTGTCGCATGGTGCCCTCGTTGAATACATCAATGCCAAACTGTTCCACAACGTTGAAATGCTCTGCCATAGTAAGCCCTCCGAATGTCTTTTGTTCTTCATAAAGATAGCGCTCCGCAGCGAGTATGATATAAAGTCGGAGG
>JAZNWG010000450.1:0-1740 GCA_045593225.1 Oscillospiraceae bacterium | reverse complement strand
TGTCCGGCCTCGTACTGACCGTGAGGTATGCTCTCGATACCGCCGCGGTATATCTCCGAGAAATAGCAGGCATAGTTGATAATGAATGCAATAAGCACCGCTGTTATTCTGGGGATAGCAGGCAGTCCGAAGATAAGTCCGGGGCCGTAGAACACAAGGATTATCTGCAGCATAAGCGGCGTTCCGCGGATTATCCATACAAATGTCCTTGTAAGCCATTTGACAGGCTTTATCTTCGACATGGAGCCGAAGGTTATCACAAGTCCGAGCGGCAGTGCGCACAGGAGAGTGATCGCAAATATCTGCAGAGTGACAAGAAAGCCCTCCGCAAGATTTAATGTAACTTCAAGAAAAGACATAGATAAAATTCCTTTTTGATAAGGTTTTGGACGGCTTTTTGCCGATATCTAAGGGCGGCTCATGCCGCCCTTGTGAGCTTAATTACTGAAATGCGTATACATCAGCAAGATCATACTTCTCAGCAAGTGCAAGAAGTGTGCCGTCAGCTACCAGCTCGTCGATAGCTGTGTTGATCTTTGCAAGAAGCTCTGTATCCTCAAGACGGATACCGATAGCGTACTCCTCGGGAGCAAGCTCTACGCTCTCAACGATCATCAGGTCAGCGTAGTCTGTACCCTCGCCTACGGAAGCCTTAGCCATTACGTAGTCGATAACACCGATCTCTGTTGTGCCTGCCTTGATCTCAAGAAGAACGTCCTTCTGAGCTGCACAGCCAACATACTCGTTTGTGCTGAGTGTTGCGTCAGCCTCGATAGCAGTCTGGCCTGCGGAGCCTGTCTCTGCTGCGATAGTAACACCTGTCATGGACGCAAGGTCAGAGTACTTCTGCGCATTGTCAGCCTTGATAACTACTACCTGCTTGTTTCTGATGTAGGGTGTGGAGAAGTTGATCTGCTCCTTGAACTCTTCCTTTACTGTCATACCGTTCCAGATAACGTCGATAGTCTTGGACTGAAGCTCTGTGATCTTCTGGTTCCAGTCGATCTCCTGGAACTTGGGCTCAACTCCGAGCTTCTCGCATACAGCCTTTGTGAACTCTGTCTCAAAGCCTGTCAGCTCGCCGTTCTCGTCATAGTAGTTCATCGGCTCGAACAGTGTGATACCAACTGTCAGTGTGCCCTTGTCCTCGATGTACTCCCAGTCCTTCTTAGCGGAGCAGCCGCTGATGCTGAGAGCCATCACAGCTGTCATAAGTAATGCTGCGATCTTCTTCATTTGTCATACCTTCCTTTTTCTGTTTCGTGTTATGATACCATATCATTATAGTACCATGCTAAAGCGTTCTGGCAATACTGCGTCAGTTACAGCAAGCCATTCCTACATATATTACCACAAAAAGCGACGCTTGTCAACAGCATGGTCACAAACACTTTTATGAATTTCGGCATATAATGAGAAAAAATGCAACTATGAGGTGAAGGATATGTCGCTTCAGCGAACACTTAACGATACAGCGATAGGCGAAAGCGTCGTGGTAGAAAAGCTTCTCATGCACGGAGCCATGCGCCGCCATCTGCTTGATATAGGACTTACAGAGGGCGCAAGGGTGGAATGCACAGGCAGAAGTCCCGCGGGTGATCCGACAGCCTACCTGATACGCGGCGCTGTCATCGCGATCAGAGCCGATGACTCGCGTGAAATACTAATAAGAGAGGAGGAAGGCGCATGGGACTGACAGCAGACTCAATGGGTATGGGAGCACTGGATAACGGACTTATC
>JAZNWG010000449.1:0-4171 GCA_045593225.1 Oscillospiraceae bacterium | reverse complement strand
GCCTTTCTTATCAGCGGCTCTACATTGAGAAAATCGTATTTGCCCATGTCCATGAAGGTCTCCTCGATATCGGGGAACTGGATAGCGTCCGCATTTCGGTGCTTCACCTCACCCTTTTCGGGGCAGTCATATATCTGCTTTGAAAGCTGGTTTATATACGCGTTGTGAGCCTTTATGCCCTCGACCTGGTCTATGCCGTAAAGGTGAACGTATTTTTTCGGCTTGTGGCGCATAAAACCATATATGACCACAAGATACATTCCAAACAGCGCAATTCCGCCGATAGTGCAGATAACACCAAGCTTTGCGCCAGGCGTTGTGTAGGTAAACACGACGTTGCAGGTACCCTTATTTACATACACCGCGCAAAGCCCGCCGTTTACCTTTTCTACTGTTACAGGCTCGCCGTTTACGGTAGCGCTCCAGCCGCTGTCATAAGGCACGCTGAATACAACGAGCTCGTCTGTGTCGTATTCTGTGCGCGCTGCGAAGCCGTCGTCAGTCACTCTGAACGAAGCAACGCCTGCCGAAATGCGCTTCTCGGCGTCGGACTTGAACTGATCAAGAGTAATTCCGCTCGTTTCGCTCTCATCAAGACGCGTGAGCAGATGTCTGTACTTCTCAGCCTGCTCCTCTGTCAGCACGACAGCACGGCAGATGAGCTTATCCATATAACTGTCGGAGGCGGAAGTGATGTCCTCAGCTCTGATATAGCTATCATACGCAAAGCCCATAGGGAATGCGTAATTATTGATATAGATATCATAATCGCCCTGTGTGCTGTGGTACTCGTAAAGCTTCAGGTCATCAAGCGCGTCACTGAGCTTTTCTTCATCATAGCCGCTCTTAACGACAAGATACTTAACCCTCGCCATGGAGCGGAATGCATAATAATCGTTATCAGGCGCAGAATTTACAGAACGCTCTATACCGAGCAGCTCATAAAGCTCGAATGTGGAGCTCGGGATAATGCTTGTAAAGCTTTTAAGGCTGCTCATATCCCAGAGCATATTTACGTTATTTATCTCGTCTATCGCTTCCATGCGGTAGAACTCGCGGTCGTCAATATGGATATTGGCGCTTACCGACTTGTTGTAGCTGCCTACATACGGGCCGAGTATCCTGCCGTAGCCCACGAAATAATAGCCGAGCACCATGCTGCTGACAACAGTCATGCAAAGCAGCGTAGAGCCGTACTGCTGCGGCTTTTTGCCGCGCGTGCGGATAAGCGCTCCGAGCATTATCAGGAATGCTACCGCAATGCCTATCTGTACGAACACAGCAGGCGATATCTGAACGATATTCGGCAAAACTGCCGTTTCGCCTGTTTTCACGCCCTCGCTGTCCGTAAGCTCATGCTCTATCGGGTGCAGTAGCACTATCAGCGCTATAACTCCCGCCGCGACAGCAGAGAATTTAAGTCCGAACTTGATGTCGCACTTATCCTGATTTTCCAATGCGTAAACCGTTGCAAGGGATATGATAAGCGTCGGCATATAGAACCAGCGCGTGTAGTAGTTGTTATTGAGCATCGTGAACGCAGCATTAAGGCCGGGAACAAATGCCATAACAAGGCATGCGACAACAAGCACTCTGCCCCAGTGCTTCTTTGCGCCCTTCATAAACGCTATGACACCAGCCATTGAGAACAGCGGCAGATACAGCGCCACACTTGACCACTTGGCATTTGCGTCGGTGAACATATTTGTGCGCGCAGCTACCTCGGGCGGGAAGAACATAGCCTCCAGCAGCAGGCCATAGCGCTGCTCACGGCCGAAGAACATAAAGCTGCTGTCGGTGAGGATATTGGTCGAACGCGGAACATCCAGCACCTGGAATATCGACGGCACAAACAGTATTCCCGCAATGAGCACTCCGACAACGCTTTCAAAAGCAAGGCAGAAGAAATCGCCCACGCCTATACGGAAGCGCTTGTCGCAGCTTATGCGGACAATAAAATAGATAACAAGGAACACGCACTCGCCTATAAAGAAGAAATAATTCACGAATGCGTTTATCGCCACTGCTATCGTCAACGCACCGCGGCGCTTGTTGATAACGACCTCTTCAAGTCCGATAAGCAGCAGCGGGAAGAAGCAGATAGCCTCGTGGAAATGATTGAAGAAGATATTATACAGCGAAAAGCCTGAGAACGCATACAGTATTCCGCCGATAAGCGCACTTTCCGCCTTCTTCACGAACCTGCGGATATAGATAAACGCAAACAGCGAGCTTAATCCCAGCTTCAGCGCCATGAGCGGTGCCATAAGATACTGTGATACAGACGCAGGAAACAGCGCAGCAAGCCAGAAGAACGGGCTTCCGAGCGTGTAGAAGCTGTATGAGCCTACAAAATTAACGCCGAGATCGGTCTGCCAGTTCCAGCCCAGATCGCCGCTCTGCACCGCCTCGATACAGGTCTTGTAGAACGGTATCTGCTGCGCATTATAGTCGCCGTAAAAGATGAAATATCCCTGGTCTATCGCCACAAAAGGCAAAAACAGGATACATGCCATTACAAACGCATACAGAAATGCACGTTTGTAATATCTTTTTTCTTGTTTATACATTGATCATATATCACTTTCTGATTCCGAAGCCTTTGTGGTCGTGCATCTTCTGGATCGCCATACAACATACCACACCGCGAGAAGCAGCGCAGCAAAGATCGAACTTGCAATTCCAAGCGCAAGCCCCGGAGTAGTATATACAAATTCCAGCACATTTTTGCCTGCCGGAACACGCACTGCGATAAAGCCGCCGTTTACAGCATCAATCTCTGCCTGTTCGCCGTTAACAGTGCAGCTCCAGCCTTTGTCGAACGGCACGCTGAATACCACTAATTCGTCGCTTTCAAAGTTCGTTTCAGCGCTGAAATTACCATTATCGTGCACCTTGAAATTATCCACCCCTGCAGCGATCCTGTTTGTGGCATCTACCTTAAATCGCTCCAGAGTAAGCGTTTCATTAGGGATCAGCTCCTCTGCCAGAGGAGTAAGGATATCTGCATACTTTTCTATCTGCTGCTCGTCAAGCATAACAGCAGCTATCATAAGTCTATCATTAGTGAGCTCTTCGCCTTCGTCTATCACCTTCAGCTTATCCTTTGCCACACTTATCGGCACATATTCATCATAAGTAAAGCCCATAGGCAGCGCATAATCGTTCTTAAGGATAGTAAAACCATCGCTCTTGCCGTACTCTTCAAAGATCACATAACCGAAATCCGTGGTCTTAAAGTGAGGCAGCATCTTGATTACTGCATACCTTGTAGATGTGAACGAATGGAATGCGTACATATCCATAGGAGTGGTGGAAACATTAGCACGATAGATGCCTAAAAGCTCATAGATGCTATACACCGAAGCAGGAACAACGCTGATGAAAGAATCGGCCGACGGATAATTCAGCATCATTGCCATATTAGTATATCCATTTGCATCGATCCTGAAAAAGTCATCATCGGGGATCTCGACCTCTGCCTGAATGCGATTGGTTATAAATCCCTGATACGGGCCGTGAAGTCTCATTGCAAAATGATAGTAGCCATTTACCACAAAGCCGCAGATCACCACAGCCGAGAGCATCTGCGTAATGAACTTATCCTTGCCCTGCTTTTTATAAACACGTATCAATACAGCCACGATAACAACGCTGAGAACCGATATTGCAATAAGGATATAGGTATATATGCTTATATCTGTCGTCATGTTGACAGCAAGGTTCTGCTCTGCTCCCGGATCTGTTGATTCAGCGTTTCTGTCAACAGGATGCAGCAGATACAAAAGCGACGATACTCCCACCAGAATACCGCATACCTTGTTGCCATAGCCTATATCACATTCATCGCTCTCAAGCGCACTTGCAGTCATCATGCACATGACCAGCAGCGGCATGTACAGCCATCTTCCGTAGAAGTTCTCATTCATCAGCACAAAGAGGGAATTAAACGCGGGGATCAGCAGTATTATTCCGCATACCAGTGTCAACACGCTCGCCCAATGCTTTTTATTGGCTCTGATAAATGCTATTACACCTGCCATGGACAGTAGCGGTATATAGAGGCTGACGCTTGTCCATTCGGCATCTGCATTCGGGAACACAAGATGTGCATGAGCAAATTCGGGCAGATAAAAGATCGCTTCAAAGATAAAACCGTATCTTTCTGCAG
>JAZNWG010000448.1:0-1521 GCA_045593225.1 Oscillospiraceae bacterium | reverse complement strand
GGAAGCTCGGTGCAGGAGCGTCCCCATTGCTTTTCAGTGTAGCCCTTTACAAGCTTTTCGTAAACATCTGTTCCGACCAGTGAAAGCGCCTGCTCCTCAAGGCTTTTAGGCTCTGTTATGCCGATGTCGGCTATCTGCTCTGCGATGATCTTTTTCGCTTCGGCAGGAGTTTTTATCCCCCACATTTTGCTGAATGTATTCATGTTGAACGGGAGATTGTAGACCTCGTCACCATAGACCGCGACAGGTGAGTTGATGTAGTTGTTGAATTGCGCAAAGCGGTTTATATAGTCCCATACCTCTTTATCCGAGGTGTGAAAGATATGCGCGCCGTATTTGTGGACATTTATACCCTCAACATTTTCTGTATAACAGTTTCCACCGATGTGACCGCGGCGGTCGATAACAAGGCAGGACTTGCCGCGCCGCTTAGCTTCATACGCAAAAACAGCACCGAAAAAGCCTGCGCCTACGATAAGATAATCATACATCTTGCTTACCCCCTGAGCTTTTTTACGATACGTTTTACAAAAAATCTGCGCTTGCTTTCGGGAGGCAGCAATGCGCAGCCTATGCGCTTCTTAACAGAGCAGCCTGCGTCCAGTCGGGGAAGCTCCTTGATCTTAGCACCGTTATCACGGCAGTATGTAATATAAATACCTGTAAATATCTCACCAAGATAGCCGTCTGTACGATCTGACTGAAAATCGCCGTGAAGCTGTTTTCTTTGGTCGAATTCCGCTAAGACAGAGAACAGTATCTCGCAATATTCGCTGAAATGCTCCTTGTCCATGATAAACATATTGCAGAAATATTGCCTGTTTTGTTTGAGATAGTTGTCCGCGGCATTTTTCAGCTGCGGCGCTTTGCTGTTAAGTATCTCAAGAAACAGCGACAGATCCTCGGGATAGTGATATTTTGAGGTGTTGTAATGATCTCCTGCTGGAAGACCCATATCTTCCGAACGTGGCACAAGGATATCATATTCATCGCACAGAGAACGCAGCTCATTTTCGCTTAAAAGCTGCTTGTCCGAGGCTTTTTTCAATGCTGAATACGGTCGCTTTGTTGCTTTTTCAGCGCCGAAAAAGCGTCTGTAATGACAAAAGCCGTAGTAGTCGGCGGTCACATTCTTCCACGCATAATAATGTGCGGTAAGCTCGCAGTATTCGCGGTTTTTGTCGGATATATTTATTCCGTCGTTATCATGCAAAATACCGCCTATAACGGTATTAAGTGCAGCTCCGCACTGAATCGGTTCGCATAGCGGCGGTATCGTTTCGTACTGCTTGTGGCAGCACATGAATATTCGTATATCTTTCATAGCTGCCTCCGCATCATCATATTTCGGGAAGTACTCCTGTTTTCAGAAATTCCTCGTACTTATCGCAAAGCTCATTAGTGTCGCCAAATGCGATCTGCTTGCCGTGGTCCAGCCACAGCACCTTGTTGCACATTCTGCGTACCTGAGGTATCGAATGGGACACCAGTATAGTAGCCTTTCCGCTTTTTATGATATCG
>JAZNWG010000447.1:0-2107 GCA_045593225.1 Oscillospiraceae bacterium | reverse complement strand
ATCAAGCTCGCCACCGCTGCCGCCTGCGCTGAAAAGCAGAGCGCTCAGCTTGTATTCGCCGTCAGCATAATCTAATGCTGCAAGCTGGATTATAGCTCTGTCACCAAGCTCTGTCGTGTCAGCGCAGCCGCAACAGCAAAGGACTATTGCCGTTAATGCCAGTAGCTTCTTCATGCCCTGCTCCTTTCTCCTGTTCTGCTGATATGCAGTACTGCGTTCACCGAATTGTAAGCTGCACACGCGAGAAGCCCTGCCCTGAACGCACCACCCAACGTCCATATCGCAGCTGCAAATCCGTCAAGACGTTTGAACAACGTAATATCTGCCAACTCTGCAGCCGCGGTAAAAGGGTATTCAGCGATACCGTAGAACTCGCCAAGAACAGACATCGAAAATACGCCTATAAGGACTACGCCTACTACCGAGCACAACGAAAACAGCAGCATAGTACCGCAGCCACCCTCTTTTACAAACGGCAGCAGTGCCGCAAAGATGAGATACTCACCGCCATGCAGAAACTGCTCCAGAACATGATACCAGAAGCTTTCGGAGAGGTCTGCGCCGCCTATTTCCCTCATTCGCATATGCGGGATATCAGAAAGCACAATAGCTAATGTCACTATTCCTGCGGCGACAAGAAACAATACTCCCGCACGCGACAACGCCTCCGCACCCTTTACTGCCATATATACAGCAAACGCGGCTATTAAAACCGCTATCACCGCTGCGGACATTCCTGTAATGATGGTGCGCTGCGCGTATTCGGCAGTAAAGAACACAGTCCTCGTCCCCAGAAACAAAGCTGAAAAAGCTGCGATAAATGCCATAAAAACACTCAGGACACGGCTTTTTCCGCCTACCGCGCCATAAACATCTCTGCCCTTTGACGAATAGATAAACAACGGCAATGCGAATAAAAGCCGTATCCCCTCCGCTGTAAGCAGTGCCGCAAAGCCTGTGCCGCTGAAACCGCCTGTCTGCGGAAACACAATCTCGGACGACAGGCGCGACAACAGCAATATACAAAAAAGCTGGTATTTACTTATCATATATCTCCTTATTCCGAGCCGTTAAGCCCCTGCACCGTCACGTCGGACTTTGCCATTCTCTTCCACCCTGCCCGTACAAACATATCTCTGCCTGCACGAGGCGTAAACGGCGATATCGGAGCCATATATGGTGTTCCGTAGGTGTTGAGCGAACACATCTTTACTATGACCGTGCCTGCCGCTATCGTCAACCCGAACAGTCCGAAAACTCCGCCTGCAATGATATACAAAAAGCGCAGGATAACGGTCTTTTCATACATTGCAGGAACGACAAAGCTGCAAAGTCCCGACAGTGCCACAACAAGCACCATGGGGGCTCCGACAAGCCCTGCGTTTACTGTTATATCGCCGATTACAAGACCACCTACAACTCCTATCGCGTGTCCGATAGGGCGCGGCAAGCGCAGTCCTGCCTCACGCAGTATCTCGTACATGAAATGGATAAAAAGACACTCTACCATCAGCGAGAACGGCGCTGTCTGTTCGGCGGCAGCGAGGTTCAGTATGAGCGCTGACGGTAGCAGCTCGGGGCTGAACGAGGCTATTGCTACGTAAGCCCCAGGGAGAAAAAGCGTGATAAAATACGCGGCAAGCCTTACAAAGCGGATAAAGGTAGCATAGAACGGCTTCTGTGTGTAGTCATCGAGGGTCTGGAAGCTTTCGATGAACAGATAAGGTACTACGAGCGCAAACGGAGTGCCGTCCACAAGTATGCCAACCCTGCCCTCGTACAGCTTTGCCGCGAAGCTATCAGGGCGCTCGCAGGTGCCACACTCCGAAAAGAACCAGCCGCCCTTACCCTCAAGATAAGGCTGGATATATCCGCTTTCAAGGATAGTATTGAGCTTAACCTTTTTAAGGCGGGCTTTGACATTTTCCAATAGCTTCGGGGATACCTTGTCGCTGATATAGCAAAGGCAGATATCTGTTTTGCTGCGTTCACCAAGCTGCGACATTTCAAACACCAGCGTAGGAGATTTTATACGTCGGCGAATCAGCCCCATATTTGTTCGAATGACCTCAACAAAGCCCTCGCGCGAGCCGCGCAGGTCGTTTTC
>JAZNWG010000446.1:0-2096 GCA_045593225.1 Oscillospiraceae bacterium | reverse complement strand
AACAACAGCCAGTCCTCGGGGAAATGGTCGATAAGCGTCACAGGGGTCGAGCCTGCGGGCCTTCCCTGCAATACTCGCGAGTAGATCACAATGCCCTTGCACATTCCTATCTCGCCAAGCATTTCCATGTCGTAGCGCGTGCGCTGCTCGATACGCTGTGCCTCGATAAGCCTGTTGTTTTCTGTAAAGAACTGCACCTGCTGCTCCATTTCGGTAGTGATATCCTCAAGAGCGCGGCGCAGGTTATCCCTGCCGACGATATAATGCGACGCGGGGAATATCATAGCGTGCAGCAGCGTGGATTTCACATTGCCTGTTACCACATCAAACTCGCTGATGCGGTCTATCTCGTCGCCGAAGAACTCAACACGCACAGCTGTTTCATTGGTAGCGCCTGCTGGGAATATCTCCACCACATCGCCCTTTACGCGGAAGCGGTTACGCTGGAACGCGATCTCATTGCGCTCATACTGCATCTCTACAAGGCGCGCAATGACCTCATCGCGGTCTATCTCCTGACCCTGACGGATAGAGAGTGTATTTGAGCGATAATCCTCAGGTGAGCCGAGAGAGTAGATACAGCTTACGCTGGCTACGATAATAACATCTCTGCGCTCAGCAAGCGCCGCTGTCGCAGAGTGGCGCAGTCGGTCTATCTCATCGTTTATCGCGCTGTCCTTTTCGATATATGCGTCAGTCGAGGGAATGTACGCCTCGGGCTGGTAATAGTCGTAATAGGACACGAAATACTCAACAGCGTTATTCGGAAAGAACTCGCGGAACTCGCTGCACAGCTGCGCTGCAAGCGTCTTATTGTGCGCAAGCACCAGCGTGGGCTTGTTGACGTTTGCGATTATATTCGCCATTGTGAACGTCTTACCTGAGCCTGTAACGCCAAGCAGCGTCTGCTCCTTGTCGCCGCGGAGTATGCCCTCGCTTAAGTCCGCAATAGCCTCGGGCTGGTCACCTGTGGGCGCGTATTTTGAATGAAGCTCGAATTTATCCATAAATTAAACCTCGGAATATCAATTGAACCAGATGTCAGGAAGCATTCTCGCCTGACGCATGGAGAAAGTTTCATGCTCACAGACGATGATATGATCCAGCAGCTCTATGCCAACACCCTTCAGCGTTATCGCAGCACGTCTTGTGGAAGCAACGTCCACTGCCGAAGCAAGTGCGGCTCCGTTAGGGTGATTATGTACAAGTATAACATTGCTGCACTGAGCCTTGATCGCCTTTTCAACTATCGTTTTAAGGTCGAACTGCACGGCATGAGTAACGCCACGTGACAGCTGGAACTCGCGTATAAGGGCGTGAGCGTCGTCAAGGAGCAGCACATGCAGCACTTCTATCCTGCTTTCGCGCAGAAGATCCTTGCAGAACTTCATCACTACATCTGTATCGCGCAGCACTAAGCCGGTGAAATCCTCGTGCGAATGTCTGCGTGCAAAATCCTTGATAAAGCACAGCGTTGAAGCCGCATGGTGCCCTACGCCCTCGACCTCCATGAGGTCCTCATAATCAGCCGCCATAACTCCGTCAAGCGAGCCGAAGCGGCGTATCAGCTCATGCGCTATGTCGTTGGTATTACGTCTTGTATAGCAGGAATACAGCAATATTTCAAGTATCTCATGATCCTGAAAGGTATCCATTCCATGGTCAAGGTAACGCTTTATCATGCGCTGACGGTGACCCTTATGTAAGTTTTCCTGATCAGCCATAAAATAAACCTCCTACTATAGATAATATTTATGCCTATAATGATTATATTGTATTTGTACAAGGTTTGTCAAGGGCGCAGAGATACAATAACGACATTGCATTCGGACGACAAGTGTACATATTTCACAAAAATATGAACAAAAGCTCTTAGAAAAGTTTTACTTTAATATTGACACTATATACTTTTTCGTGATATAATCTGCTTCAAAGGATGTGATAAAATGTTAAGACTAAGACCATACAAAAAATGTGACGCGCAGCACATCGTTGGTTGGATAAAAGACGAGGTCTCTTTCAGGAAATGGTGCGCTGACAGATATGAGAGTTACCCTATAAATGCAGATGATATCAATACGCATTATGAAGCCACT
>JAZNWG010000445.1:0-1997 GCA_045593225.1 Oscillospiraceae bacterium | reverse complement strand
ATTGACCTCAACGATAGTGATACCGTCGCTGCTGACCTCGTATTCCGAGAGCAGGGTGGACTTTATCTTGGCTGCGCCCACTGCGTCAAGCTCGTCGGTCTTTACGATGATGTTGGCAGTCCTGTCGCTGAGATAGCACAGCGCGTCCTCGAAGCCCTGCGCCTTCAGCAGCGTTTCGATCTTGTTCTCGCTCTCGATGAGCGAGCTGAGCTTCACTGCGTCGTCTGCGACTATCGAAAGCTCATCTACTGTGAGATCGCCGCCCTGATACATGGAGCGCAGCACCTCTGCCGCCTCGTCGCGGCTTGCCTGCTTGTCGAGCCTTGCCTGCGCGAAATAAGCGTCGCTGTCCGAGACTGTGTCAGAAACAAGCTCTGCCTCGCCGTAATTGGTGCCCGAGACCTCTGTTGCAGGCTGGGTAAGCTGCTGCTTTGAGGCGCTGTCCACCGCGAAATTCACAGCCACCGCCGCACCGAGCAGCACCGTAAGTCCTGCGATAACGAGCTGTTTTTTGCCGATGATAAGATTGATTCGTTTCATAATATGTTCCTTTCTGTCAATAAGTTACATAGACCCTTGATGTGCTGATATCCAGTACGCTCGCGACCGTGTTCACCACCTTTTCCTTTATAAGCACGCTCTCGGCGCCGTCGCATATCACAGCCACACCGCGCACCTTCGGCAGTATCGTGCTTTCGGTAAGCGCAGCCTTTCCGCTACCGCTGCCGACTATAACTACCGAGCTTTCGCTGTCCGAGTTGGAGTCGCTGCCGCTCTCATCACCCGACGCTGACGAGCTGCTGCGTTCATCGCGCGCATACACCGTCTGCGAGGTCTGTTCCAGCGTCAGCATGACGCGCGGCGCAGATACTCCGTCTATTTCGGAAATGAGCTGCTCCAGCCGCTGCTCCAGCTTCTGTTCAAGCTCGGCGGTGTTTTCTGTAGGCAGGGAAGGCTCTTTTTCCGAGCCACCCGAAAGGCTGCTGAAAAATATCAGCAGTATCAGAGCTGCACCGATGATGACCGCCGCTTTTGCGAACCTTTTGTCGGATAATAGACCTTTTTTTGAAAGCTTCAGTGGCATTTTTGCTATCTCACCTCTTTGAATTCCAGCATTATTTCAATGTCGTCCGATAACGCTTCGTTGAGCAGCATCTTGGCTTTGTCGGACTTGTCGCGGTCGTTTTTGCCGAGAACAAGCTTCACCTGTGTAATAGATATGCTGTACAATCCCGAAATATTAACGCCGATGTGAATTTGTTCGGGATAGATATCATTCTCGTGCATGAGCGCGTACAGCTTATCCGACATATCGGAGCATATCTTTTTCTGCAGCGACTTGTTCACCTCGCCCGAAAAGCTTATGTAGTCGTTTGAAACGCTGATGTCAAAGCTGTCGGGGCTGAATGAAAGCTCCGTGCCGCTTACGGCGCTTACCCCCGTAAGGATAAAAATGCAGGCGATGAGCAGCGATATCTGCTTTGTGAACTTGTTTTCGGGCACAAGTATCCGAAACAGCGCCGAGGCAATTGCCGCCATGCATACGGTAAGAAGAAAACTCATATGCCGCCCCCTTATGCCGTGCCGTTTGCCATTGCGAGCATTATAACAGCGGCAATGGTATTCAGCAGCAGAAAGCACACTATGACCGCGATTATTATCGACATCACCGCGCCGCAGCTTTTAAGCAGCGAGGAAAGCTCCTTCACACCGAAGATATCGCTGACAGCCTCTGCGGCAGTGACCGAGAGCCTGTAACAGACAACATTTATCAGCGTAGGCAGTATTATTACCGCTGCCGCAATAAGCCCATAGGTGCCGACGCTGCTCTTTATCAGCGCAAGGCTGCCGTGCACTGTGCTTACTGCGTCAGAGATAGTACCGCCGACTATCGGCACTCCCGAGGACACCGCGAATTTTGCTGTGCGTATCAGCACGCTGTCCGCGGAGCTTGTGACGAAGGTCTGCACCGAGAGTATGCTCATGAATACCGTCAT
>JAZNWG010000444.1:0-16473 GCA_045593225.1 Oscillospiraceae bacterium | reverse complement strand
AGAAGTACGGCGGTACAGGCGTTAAGAACGGAAAGCTTACCGCGAAGGAAGTACCGTTACATAACGAACAGTACAGCATCACGCTGGATCTGCCGCCTATGGCATGCCTGTTCTTTACAATTAAGAACAAGCGCAAGTCTCCAAGTGAGAAGGCAGCGGAAAAGGCTGCAAAAGAAGCAGCTGAAAACTAATTTTGAAAAATCACGACGTTATGTCGGGACAGGAGGAAATATATGAATCACATCAAAAAAGAGTGCGTAGCTATGCTGCTTGCCGGTGGTCAGGGAAGCCGTCTTTACGCACTGACACAGGATATGGCAAAGCCTGCCGTTCCTTACGGCGGTAAGTACAGGATCATCGACTTCCCGCTCTCCAACTGCGTAAACTCCGGTATTGACACAGTAGGCGTGCTTACACAGTATCAGCCTCTGGTGCTCAACGAATACATAGGCAACGGTCAGCCCTGGGGCCTTGACAGAACTCACGGTGGCGTTCACGTTCTGCCCCCTTATGAGTCTGCTGCAGGCAAGGCATGGTACTCCGGTACAGCTAATGCTATCTATCAGAACATCGGTTTTGTTGACAGATACGATCCCGAGTATGTAGTTATCCTCTCGGGCGACCACATCTACAAGATGGACTATTCCAAGATGATCGACTTCCACAAGGAACAGAATGCAGACGCTACTATCGCCGTGCTTGAGGTTCCGTGGGAAGAGGCTCCCCGTTTCGGTATCATGAGCGCGAACCCCGACGGCACTATCTACGAGTTCGCAGAGAAGCCTGCAGAGCCTAAGAGCAACCTTGCTTCCATGGGTATCTATGTATTCACATGGTCTAAGCTCAGAAAGCACCTCATCGACAACGAGAACGACGAGGGCGCTACAAAGGACTTCGGCAAGAACATCATTCCTATGATGCTCGCTAACAACGAAAAGATGGTTGCATACCACTTCGACGGCTACTGGAAGGACGTTGGTACTATCGACTCCCTCTGGGAAGCTAATATGGACGTGCTGGATCCCAAGGTCCCGCTTGACCTGCTCGATGACAGCTGGAAGATCTACTCCAGAAACCCTGTAATGCCTCCTCACTACACAGGCATGAACAGCAAGATCGAGAACTCTATGGTTGCAGAGGGCTGCGAGATCTATGGTACTATCGACTTCTCTGTACTGTTCGCAGGTGTTACTGTTGAAGAGGGCGCAGTCGTTACAGACAGTATCATCATGCCCGGCTCTGTTATCAAGAAGGGTGCGGTAGTTGAGTATGCTATCGTAGGCGAGAACTGCGTTATCGGTGAGGGTGCACACATCGGAGACCGCCCCGAGCGCATTGAGGACAAGTCCCAGTGGGGCGTTGCAGTAATCGGACATAAGGTAAATGTTTCCGCTAATGCAGTTGCTGCTCCCAAGGCTATGATCTCCAAGGATATTTGATATAGGAAAGGATGTTTTTGATATGGCAAGTATGGCTAATGTTTTAGGACTTATTTTTGCTAATATGCATGAAGCAAACCTTCCCGAGCTGACAAAGGGCAGAGCAATGGCGAGCGTACCGTTCGGCGCAAGATACCGCATGATCGACTTCCCGCTCTCCAACATGGTAAACTCGGGTATCACACAGGTTGGCATTATTACAAAGCACAATTATTACTCTCTCATGAACCATCTCGGCATGGGTAGTGAGTGGGATCTCGCAAGAAAGACAGGCGGTCTGCACATTCTGCCTCCCTACGGCAGAGAGGGCAGCGGTATCTACCGCGGCAGACTTGAGGCTCTTGCGGGCGCAGCTGATTTCGTACGCGAGTCTGATGCTGAGTACGTTGTAATGGCAGATGCTAATGTTATCGCTAACATGGATATCAAGCCTATCGTTGATTTCCATGAGAAGAGTGGCGCTGATATCACCTGCGTATACGGCAGAGGTGTTTACAACACCGAAAGAGCTATGACTAAGACAGTTCTTTGCGTAAATGACGACAATGTTGTTTATGATGTTCTGGCAAGACCTGCTATCAGCGGCGAGATGAACGTTGCTCTTGACGTATTCGTTATGAAGAGAAAGTTCCTTGAGGACCTCATCAGAGAGTCCGAGTGCCGCGGTCTGTACAGCTTTGAGACAGATATCCTGCTGCACAAGCTGCATGATTACAAGATCATGGGCTACAAGTATGAGAAGTACTTTGAGATCATTGACAGCATGAAGACCTACTACAAGGCTAACACCGACATGATGAACAGAGACATCTGCCACGAGGTATTCAACCTTGAGCGTCCTATCTACACCAAAATCCGTGACGTTGCTCCCGCAAAGTACGGTATTGAGGCTGATGTTAAGGGCTCGCTTATCGCAGACGGCTGCATCATTGAGGGCAAGGTTGAGAACAGCGTGCTGTTCAGAGGCGTTGTTGTAAAGAAGGGCGCTGTTGTTAAGGACAGTATCGTTATGCAGGGCAGCGTTGTTGAGGAGAAGGCTACATTCATGGACGCTATTGTTGACAAGGACGTAACTCTTAGCAAGAATCGCGCTATCACAGGCTCCAAGGACTATCCCGTATTTATTTCCAAGGGTGCTACTGTTTAATTAAAAAGCATATCCCCGAGCTCTTTGTGCTCGGGGATACTTATGTTGCTCATTTATAGAGGTATTATATGAACGAGAGAATAACGATCAAGGAAGAACGCATTTCTGCTGAGGAGTACATAGACTTTCTGAAAAGAACAGATCTGGGCTCACAATATCCCAAAGAACGATTTGAAAGCAGAATAGCAAAGCTTGTTGATTCTGTTTCACTGAGTCTTGTCGCACGAAATGAAATCGGAATTATCGTCGGCGTTCTGTTTGGTCTTACTGATTATGCATATTGGCTTTATGTAACTGATTTAGGCGTTGACAGAAATTACGAGGGCAGGGGCATCGGCAGTCGCTTAATGAAAACTGCCCACGAAAAAGCAGGCGGAGAAAAGGATATTGCGGTATATCTGATAGCCAATGAGAATGCTATTCCGTTCTACGAAAAGCTTGGCATGGAGAGATCCGATGAGGTAATGCAATATAACCACATAGAATGGACAAGCTTTGTGGTAGAGTAATAAAAACAAAAACGGCGGACATTATGTCCGCCGTTCATTGCTTATCAGTCGATCTCAACGGAGATCTTCTCATCGGCTCTAACTGCGCCTGCGCGCATAACAGTTCTGATCGCCTTGGCGATACGGCCCTGCTTGCCGATTACTCTTCCCATATCGTCGGGAGCAACGTGCAGATGATAAACCACAACGCCCTCAGCGTCGGGCTCGTCTGCTGTGACCTGAACCGCAGCCTTGTCCTCAACGAGGGCAGATGCGATAGTTGTCAGAAGCTCTTTCATATATTATCCCTCCTTGGGGTGATCGTTCAAACGGGCGAATGCCCGCCATCGGCCGAGCTGTAAATTACTTCATCAGTCTCTTTACAGTGTCGGTAGGCTGTGCGCCCTTCTTGATCCACTCGTTAGCCTTGTCCATGTCGATCTTAACAACAGCGGGCTCCTTAGTACGATCATAGTAGCCGATCTCCTCGATGAAACGACCATCTCTGGGGTAACGGGAGTCAGCAACAACTACACGATAGAAAGGAGCCTTCTTAGCGCCCATTCTTCTCAGTCTGATCTTTACTGCCATTTTAGTTTTCTCCTTTCATAGATTTTTATTTCACGCAGATAGCCTGCGTTCAAAGCATTTTACATCGGGAAGCCGCCCATGCCGCCGCCCATATTTCCCATGTTGCCCATCTGCTTCATCATGTTCATGGGAATGCGCATTTTCTTCTTGCCCTTACCGCCGAAGCCCATCTGCTTCATCATCTTCTGCATCTGTTCAAACTGCTTTAAGAGCTGGTTTACGTCCTCTACCTTTGTGCCGCTGCCTGCTGCGATCCTGCGCTTGCGCTTTGCGTCAATTATGGAGGGCTTTTCGCGCTCCTTCTTGGTCATAGAGGAGATGATAGCCTTTGTTCTGGGCATCTTCTTGTCGTCTATCTGGCTCTCGTCGATCTTGTTTGCACCGGGGAGCATCTTCAGGATAGAGCGGATATTGCCCATCTTTTCGATCTGCTCAAACTGCGCATAAAGGTCGTTGAGGTCAAATTTGTTTTCCTGCATCTTCTGCATGGTCTGCATTGCTGTTTTCTCGTCAAGCGCTGTCTTAGCCTTGTCGATAAGTGTCAGCACATCGCCCATGCCGAGGATACGGCTCGCCATTCTGTCGGGGTGGAACGGCTCGATATCTTCGAT
Source organism: Oscillospiraceae bacterium (assembly GCA_045593225.1). Classification (GTDB taxonomy): domain Bacteria; phylum Bacillota; class Clostridia; order Oscillospirales; family Ruminococcaceae; genus CAG-115. The sequence continues at coordinate 12,197 of JAZNWG010000444.1, read as the reverse complement.
CTTTTCACCGATACCCGCGAATTTGATAGGCTTGCCTGTTATTGCGAGTACGGTCAGCGCCGCACCGCCTCTTGTGTCGCCGTCCAGCTTGGTAAGGATAACGCCCGAGATATCAAGAGCCTCGTTGAAGCTCTCCGCAACGTTTACTGCGTCCTGACCTGTCATGGAGTCAACTACCAGCAGTATCTCGTTGGGGTTTGTTTCGCTCTTTATATTCTTAAGCTCTGTCATCAGCGTTTCGTCAATATGCAGACGACCTGCGGTATCCAGCATTACAACGTCAAATCCGTTGTCCTTGGCGTATTTGATACCCTCGCGTGCGATCTTGACGGGATCTATCTGGCCCATCTCGAACACATGAGCGCCTGCCTTTTCGCCGACGATCTTCAGCTGATCGATAGCGGCAGGCCTGTAAATATCGCAGGCAACCAGCAGAGGTCTGCGGTTCTGTGCGATAAGGTGCTTTGCAAGCTTTGCACAGTGAGTTGTTTTACCTGCACCCTGAAGTCCGCACATCATGATAACGCAGGGCGGCTTTGAGGGGAAGTCAAGCTTTGCTGTGGTATTGCCCATCAGCGCGATAAGCTCCTGATGAACGATATCAATTACCTGCTGAGCAGGAGTAAGGCTTTCCATGACCTTTTCGCCGACAGCCTTTTCACTTACTCTTGCAACGAAATCCTTCGCTACCTTGTAGTTTACGTCAGCGTCAAGGAGAGCCATACGCACCTCGCGCATTGCGTCCTTGATGTCCTTTTCGTTAAGCTTGCCGCGTCCGCGAAGCTTTCCGAATACGCCGTTGAGCTTTCCCGAAAGTCCTTCAAAAGCCATGTTCTCACCGCCTTTTTATCAAAGCTCTCTCTTTATTTCGCAGAGCAGGGATCTTATCTCGTCAATGTTACTGTCGCTGTTATCAAGCAGCATTTCTGACTTTTCAAGCTTTGCTGAAACACTGTTCAGCCTCTTTGCAAAACCGAGCTTTTCTTCAAGCTCCGTGAGCTTCTGCTCGCCCTTTTTAATGGCATACAGAACGCTCTGCCTTGTCACTCCGCCCATTTCCTCGGCTATCTCGGAAAGGGAGAGATCGGCGTTGTAGCGCATATCCAGAGCCTCTCGCTGGGAGTTTGCCAGCAGCTCGCCGTAAATGTCGAGCAATATCACAAAATCAAAGCTGCGCTCCATGAATACCGCCTTTTCTTTGGTGTCAAGTAAAATTACATTACAGCAACATTGCTATTATAGCAAAGAAATCCCCGTTTGTCAAGTGGTTAAGCGAAAATTCCCGCATTTTTACCAGAAAAACGCGGGAATTTGATATGGTTTGTGGATTGTGACAAAAACTTAGCCAGCCAGACCGTTTACATCAATATTGCCATTGCTATCCATGAATATCTCAATGCAGTGATATGCGAAATAGTCGGGCTTGCAGACAAGGTAAACGCTTGCCGAGATATCGTCATTTTCATCGTCATAGTATACGGAAATGCCGTCGAAATGAAGCGATGAAGCAAAATCATCCTCGGTTATCGGGAGATAGACCCTTGTGCCGTCCTCCATTATGTAGCATTCCTTTTCCTCGGTACTGTCCTCGGCTTCCTCAGCGCTTGAGGCCCAGTCTTCGGCAAGGCTGAGAAAATCATCCTCCACAAGCGCATTAACGACCGCACTTTTATTTTTGTCGAGGAATTCTGCAAGTTTATTTATTTTAGGGAGCATAGCTTCAAGCGAGCTGCCATCGCAATCAACACCTATTCCAACCTTTTCGCTCCATATTGTTGTATCGCCCTCATAGCTGAATATTTCGGAGGGTTTAAAATCCTTGATCTCCATCATCTTTTCACCTTTCTGAGTTTCACCTTTACTACCTTAGGCTTTACTGTAATGTTATCTGTAGGAGTAGCCACACTCTCCGCAGCCTTGTAAGCCTCGTCGTAGAAATAAAGCTGTGAGTTGAGCTCTGCCTCGCCTTCCTTACGCTTTACGTGGCGGTATTTGCCGTCGTTGCCCTGCTCACGCGCCTTTACGTTGTCGCGGAGCATTACCTCAAACATTTCGGTTATCCTGTCGGCAAGCTTTCTGTCGAGCACGGGAGCGGCGACCTCAACGCGGCGCTCAGTGTTTCGGGTCATGAAGTCCGCACTGGATATATACACTTTGCGGCGCTCCCCCTTGCCGAAGATATAGATACGGCTGTGCTCGAGGAAACGGCCTACTATCGAGATAACGCGGATATTGTCCGTATCGTCCTCGATCCCTGCAACAAGGCAGCATATGCCACGCACGACAAGCTCGATCTTCACGCCTGCACGGCTTGCCTCGGCAAGCTTTCTGATTATATCCTTGTCAGTGAGAGAGTTCATCTTGATACCAATATAGCCATTTTTGCCATAGGTTATCTCGTTGTCGATAAGCTCCACTATACGGCTTTTAAGTCCTTTGGGCGCTACCAGCAGCTTGTTTGTGCTTTCAACCGTATTTCCGACAGTAAGTGCGTTGAACACCACCGATGCGTCCGAGCCGAAATCCCTGTCCGCTGTCATAAACGTGAGGTCTGTGTACAGCTTTGATGTGCGCTCGTTATAGTTGCCTGTACCTACCTGTGTGATATAGGAGATATTGTCTCCATCGCGGATAGTTATAAGAAGCAGCTTTGAGTGAACTTTCAGCTCCTCCAGACCGTAGATGACATTAACGCCTGCCTCCTCCAGCTGCTTTGACCAGCCGATGTTGTTCTCCTCATCAAATCGCGCACGAAGCTCCACCAGCGCAAGAACGTCCTTGCCGTTTTCTGCGGCGCGGATAAGGGAATTTATTATCTTGCTGTCCCTTGCTACGCGGTAGAGGGTTATCTTTATCGACACCACATCGGGGTTATCGGCTGCCTCATCAAGCAGTCTTATAAAGTGGTTTATGTTCTCATAGGGGTAGGACAGCATGATATCACGCTGCTTTATCTGCTCGATAAGTGGCTTTTTCGCGTCGATATCAGGCGACTTCTGCGGTGTGAGAGGTTTGAAGAAAAGCTCGCTCTGCTTTTCGAGCCTGCGCTCAAGCGAGGAGATAAAGCCCATGTTAAGCGGCGCTTTCTGTCGGAATATGAAATTATCCTTTACACGCAGCGTCTTTGCGATTATCTCAACTATATCGTCCGAGGCCTTGCCCTGAAGCTCCAGACGGACAGGCTGCAGCTTTTTGCGTTTTTTGACAAGCTCGCTCATGATATCGCGGAAGTCAACATCATGATCATACAGACCCTCGTCAGGTGCTATATCCGCGTTTCTTGTAACGCGGAAGATACAGCGCGAGATTATCTCAAAGTTCTTGAAGACAAGCTCCGCATAGCGCGAGATGAGCTCCTCGCAGAGAATGAATTTTCCCGTATTGGGTATCCAGATAACGCGCGGGAAGTTCTCGGAGGCAGGGAGGATACCGAATGTCACCTTGCCCGTGGGGTCGTCCTTTTTGCGGATATTTACGCCTATGTATATCTCGCCGCTTTTAAGGAACGGCACAGGATGCTTTTTGTCCACAACTCCCGTAAACAGCAGCGGCTGTATCTCCTTGGCAAAATAAGCGCGGAGGAATGCGTCCTCGTCAGCGGTAAGCGCATCGCCTGCTATATGCTGTATTCCGTAGGGCATCATGCCGTTCATGATATCCGCATAAGCCTTGTCCTTTACGGGCAGCAGTGATTTCACGCGCTTTGCAATCTCTGACAGCTGCTCCTTTGCGGTCATGTTGGTCTTGTTTTCTTTTTCCTTGGGGTTGAACATCATGGTATCATGCAGGCTGCCTACTCTTATCATAAAGAACTCATCGAGATTGGAACAGAATATCTGCACGAAGCGTAGGCGCTCAAACAGCGGAGTAGCACAGTCCTGCGCCTCCTCCAGCACGCGCTCGTTGAATTTCAGCCAGGAAAGCTCTCGGTTATCGTAGAATTTTTCGCCCATATCGCACCTCACAGATAGGTTTATTTATATTTAAAGTATAGCACTATGAGGGGATTTTTTCAAGGGGAAAAGCCGAACAAAAAAGCGCACAAGCTCAAAGCCTGTGCGCTATTTCTATTCTGTTATCTCGGTCTTTTCCTCTTCCAGCGGAGTTATGATGAAATTCTCCGCGAATTTGTACTTATCGCGTCGGTGTATGTAGAGAAAGCCCAGCGCCGAGAACACTGTTGCGCCAAGCATATTCACCAGCATATCCTTCATCGTATCGCGAAGTCCGATATCAAGATAGCCGCCGTCTATTTTCGCAAGCTCGTTGCCGTCTCCATCGAAAATTATTGTGTAGGCGATCCCTTTTATTCTGACCTCCTCATTTTCGCCGTCGGGATGGAGCTTCACGCTTGATATCTCGGTGATTACTCTGTCCTTCTGCGTATCAAATCTAAGCAGGCGGTCAACGGAGTATTCCCCGAACTCCCACAGCACTCCGACCGTCATGGAGAAACAGAACGACACCAGCGCCACGAACAGCGGGGTCATATTGATACGCTTTGAGTGGTTGTTCAAAAGATCGATAGTGCCGAAGCCCACTGCCGCTGCCAGGAAGCCCGTGACAGTGTGCAGCAACGTGTCCCATATCGGGATATGCCCGTAAAAATTTGCGATCTCGCCCAGTATCTCGGCGGCAAAAACGAATATAAACACTGCTATCTCCAGCACGCTGGGCAGATTTATCCTGAATGTAGAGCGCAGGAAGAACGGTATGAACAGCAGCACAAGCGACAGTCCGCACAGAAACACATTATGCCAGTCCTGAAGAAATGCCTGTCTTATCATAACTGCAATTATAAGACCGCGTATCACGAGATATACAGCAACGCTTCTTTTGCTTGAGTTGTGATATTTCTCTGACAGCCTTGACATTATATCATGTTTTTTCTGTTTTTTCATCACAGCTCCTCCTTTCAGTGAGTATAGAATATCATATCATATTTTAAATCAAAAATCAAGCGTTTTTACACAAATGCGCAAAAACAACAAAACATGAGAATTATATTGCAAAACAAAAACTCCCTGCGAAAGCAGGGAGTTTCGTGCGTGAGTTTGATTAAGCGCGTGTGTAAGTAAGCTTAGCGAGGCCCATATCGATAACGATAGAGGAACCGTTGAACTGAGCTGTCATAGAAACGCCGTCCTGAGAGATGGTCAGTTCGCTGCCGTTCAGTGTCCAGCTGCCGCCTGTTGTGCCGCCTGCTGTGATTGTGCCGTCCTCGTTGAATGTCATTGTAGTATCTTCGCCCAGCTCAGAGGGATCTACTGTCATGCCCATTGCTTCTGCGGATGTACACTTCCATGTACCAACGGGGCTGCCGCCTGCGCAACCTGCAAGCAGACCGAGGCAGAGTGTGAATACTACCATAACTGCTACGAGTGCCTTGATTGTCTTTTTCATAATAACACCTCATAAAATATTATTTTGGCTTTTGCCATTTATACAAAACTCTTTCACTATCCGTGAGGAGTATGTATCCGAAAAATTATCTGCCGAAAACGATCTTGCTTCCGTCCTGCTCTGCTACGAGCTGGCCGCCCTGGAGCACATATGTAGTGCCCTGCATCTCAAAGGAAGTGTCGTTGATCTTTGTCCATGTCAGTTCGCTGGTGATACCCAGTGCGGTTGTTGTTGCAGTGCCGTCTTCTCTGATATCCATTGTGATCTCCATACCGCTTACGTCCATTTCCATGCCCATTGTTGTCATGGAAACAGCCTTCCAGTGGCCTGTGAGACCGCCGCCTGCACAGCCTGCAAGCAGACCGAGGCAGAGAGTAGCAACTACTAATACTGCTGTTAATGCCTTAATTGTCTTTTTCATTCTAATTACCTCTTTATTAAAAAATTATAACATCTGCCATTATATCATCAATGACAGTATATTATTACTAAGTTCAGCGTATTGCATCAGTGTGAGCTCCTCGGCTCTTGCTGTCTGCTTTATACCGCTTTTGTCGAATGTCTCTGCCAGCAGCACCTTGGAAATGCCAAGCTCACCAGAGAGCGGGTTTATTATCTGTTTTCTGCGCTGCGAGAATGCCGCACGGATAATACGGAAGAACAGCTTTTCGTCCTTTACGTCAAGTCCGCTTTCCTGCTTTATGTCGAGCCTTATCACTGCGCTGTCAACGTTTGGCGAGGGCATGAAGCTGCCTCTGTTCACCTTGAACAGCAGCTTGGGCTCGCTGTAATAGGAAACTCCGCAGGAAAGCGCGCCGCAGTCCCTTGTTCCTGGCTTTGCGCATATCCTGTCTGCCGCTTCCTTCTGTACCATTACCGTCAGTGCTTTTACAGGAAGCTTTTCTTCCAGCACTCTCATAATTACAGGTGATGTTATATAGTATGGAAGATTTGCGCAGACTACCACCTCGCTGTCACCGAATTTTTCGGCAATAAGCGCTCTGAGGTCTGTTTCCATAACGTCAGCAAACACGACCTCAACATTGTCGTACTCTGCAAGCGTTTCTTCCAGAATAGGCTTTAAGCCTGTATCTATCTCTACCGCTACGACCTTATCGCATCTCTTTGCAAGCTCCTGCGTTAGCACACCTACACCTGTACCTATCTCCAGAGCGCACACGCCGCTTTTGCAGCCGCCGAGCTCTGCTATCTTAGGGCATACGGTAGGATTTATCAAGAAGTTCTGACCGAGCGATTTTGTAAAGGAAAAGCCGTGGCGCTGGAAAAGGTCTTTTATAACGCCGATGTTTGTAAGCTGCATTATCTCTTAATACCCTTCGCTTCCGATAAGGCTCTCGTCATTTTCTACCCAGTCGTTCACGACAAGCGTTTTGAACTCGTCCTTGGCGGTACGGATAACGACGTTTTCGATACCTGCGTTAATGATAACGCGCTTGCACATGGAGCAGGGCTCAACATCACCGAAGAGCTCTCCCGTCTTAGCGTCAAGGCATGCGAGGTACAGCGTTGCACCTATCATTCTTGTGCGCGGAGCGCTGATGATACAGTTCTGCTCTGCATGAACGGAGCGGCAAAGCTCGTAGCGCTGACCCTTGGGGATATTCAGCGTTTCGCGGGTGCAGCTTCCTACATCGGAGCAGTTCTGTCTGCCTCTCGGAGCTCCGTTATAGCCTGTTGCGATGATCTCATCGCTTTGTACGATGATCGCGCCGAAATTGCGTCTGAGGCAGGTCCCGCGCTCTGCAACGGTCTGGGAGATATCAAGATAGTAATTTGTCTTGTCGCGTCTTTCCATGTCAATTACCGCCTTTCGCAGCGGCGCCGATGATATCAGCGGCGCTTTTTGCTCATCTGCTTTGTGATGAAGGATTTATCCTGAGTGGGCTTGGGAACAAGTGGGGTATAGCCGGGGCGCTCTACCTTCTGCGCTGCAGGCTTTGCCGCAGGAGCAGGTGCGGGCTGCGCATTAAGAACAGCTTCTATAGTACCTGTTTCATAAGCGATAAGATACTTCTGAGCGATCGCGCGCTGCTCATACAGGCAACGGTTTTCGTCGCAGTATGCAACTACTTCTTTCAGAGCTGCTGTTGCCTGAGTTGCCATTTCCAGCTGTGCATAGAGCTCGCCGAGCACGCACTTGTACTGGATAGCCTCATTAGTATTTCCTGCAGCTTTCGCCTCATCAATAGCGGCATTGAGCGAGTCAACAGCCTTGTTGTAGCTGCCCATGTCAATATACCTTATTGCTTTTTCAAAATTTACATTCATTTTAATACCTCACGGTCTGATATCCGAAATATAACTATACGATGATATTATAGCACAAACATATTGTTTTGTCAAAACTTTTTTGATATTTCCAGCAATTGACTAAAACTAACCGTCAAATTGCTTTTTTTACAGCGATTATTGACAATTTCAGCTTCCTTTATATGGTAATATATAGGTGCATGAGCAACGGGGAACGGTCATGCATACATAGAAAGGACGTAATTATGACAGGGAAAGTATTAAAAAGAGAAACTGTATGGGGAAGAGTATGGGAATTTTGCCGTGAAAGCGCTTCATGGGCAGCTTCGGGCTTTCTTATGGAGCTTGCTTCGGATAATGTTTGTGTGGGAGGAGCGGCGCTTGCCGCGGGGCTTCGCGGGACAAAGCGGCTGTACGCGCTCGGCGGAGCTGTTTTCGGCGCGCTGGTGCACGGCTTCGGCGAGGCTCTGCCTCGGCTTGCGGCGTTGCTTATCGTTATGGCAACACAGCTGATACCTGAGATAAAGAACATTACAGCGGACGGCATCATACGCTTTTTTGCGGCTGCGCTGGCGGTTTTTTTCAGCGGACTTTCGCAGGCTGCCGAGCCGTCGCAGCTGGTTACGGTATTTGTTGCTTCGCTTACTGCAGGTGCGTTTGCTATGTGCGTATATATGCTGTTGGAAACTATAAGTCTTCGTGGCTTTGACCTTTCCGAGGTGCGTGACTGCACTCTTGCGGCAGGCGTTTCGGCGCTTGCGTTTATGACACTGGCGCAGCTTGATTATTCAATGATAAATCTGGGCAGGGCGGCAGCAGGCTTTGTGGTGCTGTCCTTCACTGCGAGGCGCGGGCTTGCGGCTGCTGCGGTGGTAGGCATTCCTGCTGTTTTCGGAATATGTGCTGCAGACGCGCAAATCGGTGTTGGCGCAGGCTGCATTTTACTCGGAGCACTGCTGAGCGGCTGCTTCACAAAGTATGGCAAGCTCACAAGAGCGATAGGCTTTATGTTCTTCGGGTGCGCGGCGGCGCTGGTTTCGGGCGAGGACAGCGGAGCGTGGAAGCTGTTTGCGGATATGCTCACCGGCGGAGTGCTGTTTGTGCTGCTGCCTGTTGAAAAGATAGGTGCAGGCGAGTCGGACTTTGCTGACAAAACAGTGGCAATGATGCTGCGCGAGCGCTTGTGCTTTGCGGCGGACGCTATCTCGGGAGTGAGCAGCGGTCTTAACGCGGCAGCAGACACCTTAGAGCGCAGGTATTCGACAACACTGCAGCAGGTAGCCGAGGACGCTGCCGACCGCGCCTGCAGGAATTGTCCTAACAGCATGATATGCTGGGGCGAGAGATATGAGCTTTTCCACGCGGAGTTCAACCGCCTTGTAAAGCTTGTGAGGAGCGGAACAGAGCTTACCGAGCAGTCGTTTTCGCCGCTTATCGCGCAGGAGTGCATAGGCCGCATGGCAGTTATACGAGGCATAAAGTCGGCATATTCACGCTATCAGACAGCGGCAGCGGACGAGCGCAGGATACGCGAGCTGAGGCGCATATATACCGAGCAGCTTGCTTCTGTACATGATATACTGGAGGATATGGGATATTCCGCTGGGCGCGGCGGAGGTAAGAACCGCACTGCAGAAAAGCGCGCGGAAAAGGCGCTTTCTGACTGTGGACTTAAGGAGCCTACTGCCTTTATAAGCCACGACAGGCGCGGACGGCTTATTTTAGAGGCTTACGGCAGCGGCGAGCTTCGCACTGAGAGGGAGTATCTCGGAGAGCTGCTGATAAATGCATTGGGTCGCGAGCTGGAGCTTCCCGAGGTCAGCGGAAGTGCGGACAGGCTTCGGGTCACTACTGTCGAGCGCACGCAGTTTTCCGCCGAGATAGGAGTGTGCCAGCTTTCAAAGGGCAAGAACAGGGTGTGCGGCGATTGCTATGACAGCTTCACAGACCCGTCGGGTCAGCTGTATGTGATATTGTCAGATGGCATGGGCAGCGGCAGCAGAGCGAGGATAGACTCAGCACTTGCCTGCTCCATGCTTTCAAAGCTATTGAAAAGCGGCATTTCAATGGGTGCGGCGCTTGAAACGGTCAACACCTCGCTGCTGGTGAAATCCGCAGACGAGAGCTTTGCGACGCTTGATATATGCAGGATAGACCTCAACACAGGCGAGTGTATGGTGTTCAAGGCAGGCGCGGCGACTACTTATATAAAATGTGCGGACAGGCTTGTGAGAGCAAGCCTTGACTCGCCGCCTGCGGGCACGGGAGGAAGACTTACAGTTCCTGCGCAGCGCTTTACTGTCGGAAACGGCGATATCATCATCATGACAACCGACGGCGCTGTACTGGACGAGCGCTGGCTTTCGCATGAGCTTTCTGTAAAATGCGGAGCGCAGGAGCTTTCCGAGAAGATAGCCCGCACCGCCCGAGCCGCAGAAAACGGCAGGGAGGACGACATCAGCGTTATCGCGGTTTCTGTCGGCAGATGATTGACAACACTCCAAAATAGTGGTATAATTCACTTAAAGAAGCGCTGTGCAAGGACTGGTTTAGGCTTTTAGTGTGTCTTGCCTGCAGCTTTGTGCGTTGTTGCTAAAAGGCGGTGATATTATGGCTGACAGCGGCGATCTTCGCGTTATCAAGCCCCGAAGGCTGATTAAAAATGCTCTTATCGAGCTTATGGCAGAAAAAGAGGTCTTCTCTATCACTATAACCGAGCTGTCGGAAAAGGCTCTCATCAACCGAAAGACCTTTTACCGCCATTACAGCACCGTTGCCGAGGTAGTCACCGAGATAGAGAATGAGATACTCTCGGAGTTCGCCGAGGCGTTGCGCAACGCAAACAAGAGCTGTCTTGATGTCGGCTGTCTTGTGTCGGATATCAGCGAGCTGCTCGTGCGCAGGAGAGAGTATTTCGCGAAGATGACAAAGCTGAATCCCGATCTTTTCAGCAAGGGCAGGATAAAGGCTATGCTGCGCCGTACATTTGAAGTGGTGCTGAGGAGCAGTGGCGCGATAACCGACCGCGAAACACTTGCCGCGGTATCGCAGTTTGCCGTTTCGGGAGTGCTGGCGCTGTATTCAGAGTGGTTTGACAACGGCTGCCACGGAACGCTGGAGCATGTGACGGAGGTTGCGAAAAACATGCTTACCTCGGGACTGAGGGCTTATGTTTCGGAGGACGGGTTGGCTGCTATCAAGCTTTAATTTTGTATAAATTTGAAATAATATTACAATTAGTAAACGGCTGTTCCGAGCGGAGCGGCCGTTTTTGCATAGAATTTAATTAAAATGTAACCGTTGGCTTTTCAGGATTGTATTATGTGTGAAAGCGCTTTTAAGGAGAATAAGATGGACAACGAACAGCTTACCTTATACATAAGGAAATACGGCGATACGGTTTACAGGGTCGCATACAATTTTGTGAAGGCTCACGCAGACAGTGAGGATATCGTGCAGGAGACCTTTCTGAAGCTGTACCGCTCGGACAAAGCATTTGACAGCGAGGAGCACGTCAAGGCGTGGCTTATCCGCGTAGCGGCAAATCTCGCGAAAAACCACATAAAAGCACCTGCTCAAAGCAGACGGACGGAGCTTGACGAAGGCTTGCCCGCACCTGATACGGAGGACAAGGAGCTTCACGAGGCAATGCGGGAGCTGCCCGAGAAATACGGGATAGTCATTTATCTGTATTATTTTGAGGGCTACGGCACACGCGAGATAGCTTCAATGCTGAGGATAACCGAGTCCAATGTCAAGGCACGGCTAAAGAGAGGAAGAGAGAAGCTGAAGGCTTTTCTCGAGGACTGAGAGGTATACAAATATGAATAAATTAAATGATTATTACAATAAGTTAACTATGAGCGCAACACCTGAGGATATGGCGCAGCGCGTTATCAGCGCCGATACAGCCGAAAAGCCTAAGCGCATGGCATTCAGAAAGCCTGCTGTAATCGCGGCGGCAGCAGCGGTGCTGATGATAGGCGGAGTTACCGCAGGCGCAGCGACGGGGCTTTTCAACTTCAACGAGGTGTTTCACAGCGTGAACGCCGAGAGCGAGGAGCTTGGCGAGAAGCTGCTCGGTGAGGCAAGCAACATCAAAACTACTATTTCCGATGATGACTATGTTGTAGCGCTTAAAGGCGTGACAGGCTCGCCCGCATCGCTTCTTGCGAATATCGAGATATCCCGTGCTGACGGTAAGCCTATAAGCGGGCTGAAAAATACTTTTGTTCATGTGGAGTCTATCACTTTGGAGAACAGCGACAGCTTCAGTGGCGGTGGTTACAACTACGGCGTAAATGAGCAGGGCGTTCTCAGCATTGACTGGGAGCACCGCCTCGGCTACGACAAGCTGCTTGCAGGCGAGTTGTTGACGGACGGTACAGTTTCGCTAAGCGGAAATGTTGATCTGCAGGACGGCGGCGAAACAAAGACTCTCGATTGGACACTGGAGTTTGATTACACACCCACTGAGGAGAGCCTCAGAACCGCAAAGGCAGCAGATGTCAGCGAAAACTGCA
>JAZNWG010000443.1:0-13617 GCA_045593225.1 Oscillospiraceae bacterium | reverse complement strand
TATCAGCATAACGATGCCGCCGAACATCACAGCATACCAGTTGGGATCAAACGCACCCTCGCCGTTAAAGTAGGAGATTATCTTAGAGATCGCGTTCTCGCCGACAGAGCGTGTACCAAAGAAATTGTCTATCTGGCCCAGAGCGATGATTATCGCGATACCCGAGGTAAAGCCCGTTATAACAGGTGCAGGTAGATAGGAAACGAGCTTGCCTACACGACATAAAGCCGCAAGTATCAGTATCACGCCTGAGATAAAGCCTGCCGTGAGCACGCCCATAACGCCGTACTGCGCAGATACCGACAGCAGGATAGCCGCCATGGCTCCCGTAGGGCCCGATATCTGATATGACGCGCCGCCAAGCAGCGCGATAACTATGCCTGCGACTATGGCAGTTATCATGCCCGAAGCAGCGTCCGCGCCCGAGCTCACACCGAATGCAAGCGCAAGCGGCAGCGCTACCGCAGCAACGGTTATTCCTGCCATGGTATCCTTGGCAAAACGCTTGCCGTTATAGCCTTTAAACTCCGTTCTGAGATCGGAGATGTACTTCTTTACCATTATAATGCCTCTCTTTTCGTTTCTTTACCAAACGATTTAATTATACGCCTGTTTTCCAAAACCGTCAATAGAGGAGAGTAACAAGTTTTTTGACAAAATACATCTTATTTTGTTCAGTTTGGCAAACAGGCGGACGGCTAAAACAAACAAGAAGTCTGCATATACAAGAAATCTCCTGTACGTCTAGGCTTTGTGCCTGACGTACAGGGCTACCGTAGCAGATGCGGGCTTGTGTTACCAAAAACAAACAAGAAGTCTGCATATACAAGAAATCTCCTGTACGTCTAGGCTTTGTGCCTGACGTACAGGAGATGCCGCAGTAGATGCGGGCTTATTGTTTGTTTTTAAACGGTGTAGTCGTCTACAAGTGCCTGTACCATAGGCATTACCTCTGCGGAACGCTGGGTCCAGGATTCCTCGCCGAAGGTGCAGTCGATGATGGACTGGCCGATGTAGCTCTGCATCTCAGAGCCGAAGCCGTAAAGGTCCTCAACTACAAAATCAAATACGGAGGGATCGCGCATCTCTACCCAGAGATCGTAGATCTTTTCGTCCCAGATGATCTGCCACTTCTCCATGCCCTCGTACTTGCCTGCGGTGTAGGTTATCTTCTCGGGATCAACGTGATCCTTTTTAACCTGCGCCTGGATAGCCTCGTCTGTATCGAACAGACGGTTGCACATAATGAACTCAACAGCGCCGTCAATGTTCTTAGCGCCCTTGGGGATCATATAGCCGAAGCAGGTAGAGCCCTGATAGTACTTATCGGAATCGGGGTCGCGGGGATAGGGAACAAATGCAAAGTCGGAAACTGTGCCGAGGATATCATTCTCAACGCCCGAAGGGTTCTGGATATTCTCGGTCATAGCGATGTAGGACCACTCGGGCTCAAGGCCGAGGAACAGGATCTTATCCGAAGCAGTAGCGAATACCTGCGGAGATACCCAGTCGCCATGAGGATGGCTTGTGGGATACAGCAGACCGCTTCTGCCCATTTCAGCGAGGTACTCAACAGCTCTTGTGATGTTGGGATCGCTGAGGTTGTTCTGAACTCCGCCGCCGGGGAGATAGTCGATACATACAGTACCTGTCGTGCATACGAATGCATTGATGGTAGCGTCTGTTGCATAGTAGCCGATATGGTCATCGGACAGGTTGCAGAAATCCATCATAAGCTGACGCCATGCATCCCATGTCCACTCGCCGTTCTGGTACAGATCATAAGGATCTGTAAGGCCTGCGTCTGCAATGGTCTTGCGGTTGTACTCAAGGCCCATCCAAGCCATCATTCTGTGCGGGAACACATAGTGCTTACCCTTGTAGTTGTAGCCCTCGATAACGTCCTTCATATCAGCCCACAGCGGATCGTTGATATCAAAATACTCGTCAAGGGGCTCGTACATATTCTTGCTTACGCCGTAGGGGAATGCCTGCGCCTCTAATGTGAGCAGATCGGGGGAATCATCCGAAGCGATCATAGTAGCAAGCTTGTCAAAATAAGCATCACCGAATGCCGAAGATATCCACTCGATCTTGCCACCGTACTTTTCAGACTCGAAAATAGCGACCTGCTGCTTGCCCTTCTGGTCAACAGTGATATCGTAATAGCCGAGATACTTTACTGTACCTGCGTTACCGCTCGGAACATAAGAGCTTGTGTCAAGATCCTTGATCTCCTCGTCGGTAGCTGCGTTCGCATCAGGATCGGTAGTTGTGCCGGCACCTGTGCCTGTGGGCTGTGTAGTGGTAACAACAGCGCCGTTGCCGCCTTCATTTCCGCCTGCGGGAGCGGGAGCATCCTCACACGCTGCCATGACCAATACCATGGACGATACCATCAGCGCAGAGAGCAGCTTTTTAAGCTTGTTCATTGGTAATTACCTCCTAATCTTCGAAGCCTGCCGCGCAGACTTCGTGAAATCGTTTTCTAACATAAACTATTATAGCACTAACCCGACAAAAATGCAAGCGTTTTACTTAATTAAGGCAAAAAAATCCCCCTGATCTCTCAGGGGGACACACGGCGTACCGCAACAATATTCCGCGCTACTACGCCAGACCTTCCTTTTTCAGAATTTTAATAATGCTCTTAAATTCTGCTATAAACGCACGGCGCTTTACAAAGCCTAAGGTGGTATTCTGCTTTAAGCTGTCAAGACCGAATTTTGCAAGATTCGCGATCTTCTGATTTTGCCCAATCCCATCACAGCCGAGAATCACAAAATGCAGGGTCATGTAAAACGATATGCACTGCTTGTCTTCGGGAGTTATATCCATATGATCAAGGATCTGCGAGCAAGGAACATACTGGTGATTGTCCTGATAAAACTGTGCAAGCAGCGTATAACCACGCCATTTACGCTCACACATGGTATCGGGTATAAATTCTTCGCAAAATACCTCAAGCTCTTCTATATGCTCGGGGAGATGCGGCAAAGCCTTATAATATTCTTCCTCCAGAGCATATATCGTTTTTTCGCTTACTCTGCCACGGTAAAAAGGAAGATAATCACTACAGATCTTTGCCCTTACATAATGATGCTCAGGGAAGCTGCGCATAGCTTCCAATAATTCATTGTACATTTCTGTGCTTTCACGCATATCGTTCACTCTAAACAACATGCGCGCAAGTTCGTTCTTTGCAAGGATAGTATTCATATGCATTTTGCCGTAGCGTGTCGTATAACGACTAAGCACATCACGCTGAAGCTGTTGAGCCTTTTCATGCTTTCCTATAATCTCATAACATAAAGCAAGCTCATCAATCGGATCTTCGCCGTAGTTACATATACCATAGCCAAGTCTGTATTTTATACACGCCTCGCGTCTCAGCTGCTCCGCCATCTGAATATTGCCTCTGCTTTCCTCCGCTTCAGCGCTTTTCATAAGCCGCGTGCTCTCTTCACAGCATTGTTCTCTGAAATCATCATCTATTTTACCGACAGGAGCATTGTATTGAGTAGTGGCAGTATAACAGTCCTCGGTGACCACAGCGTCAAGGATGTCGTCGTCCGTTTGCGCAGCTGCCTTTTGTTGTGCCGCTCTTTCTGCCGCGGCAACTCTTTGCGCAGCCGCTGCCCTTTCCGCAGCAGCTCTTTCCGCTGTCGCTTTTTCCGAAGCCTCTCT
Organism: Oscillospiraceae bacterium; assembly: GCA_045593225.1. GTDB lineage: Bacteria > Bacillota > Clostridia > Oscillospirales > Ruminococcaceae > CAG-115. The sequence continues at coordinate 9,930 of JAZNWG010000443.1, read as the reverse complement.
TTCCAGCTTCCGCTTTTGTTCGGCTGCCGCTTGTGCAAACTCACCGATGACACCTTCAAATGTGTCGATCATCTCCTGCTTATCAACGTCATCGATCTCATCGCTCTTGCTGTTTTTCAGCACCCATACCCCTGACCTCGCAACATCTACCATTCTATCTATCCGACCGCTCTCTCCATAGGCTTGCATAACCATACAGAGAAACATCGCGTGCATAATACAATCCTCGTCGCTCTCGGTTATCTTCATGCTATCGAACAGCTGTATGCAGTCCTCGTATCGTCCAACGCTGTTATAAAACTCTGCCAGCAGATAATAGCCTGTCCAGATACGCTCAAGTCTTTTCTGTGGCACCGGTTCGCCTGGGTACTCAAGCTCTGCCAAATGCTCGGGGATATGAGGAAGGATGCGATAATACTGCTCTTTAAGATCATTCTCTATTCCCTTGTCCACACCGATACACAGAAGCTTTTTAAGAGCCTTTGCCGTAATAAAATGACACTTTCCGAACTTGCGATATGCGATCACGAGCACCTGATCCAGTATCGCGCGCGCCTCGCACTTGTCGGCTTCATTGCCGTGAGCGCCGAGCATATATGCATATCCGATCCTCACAAGCAGAGTATATGCGTCCTCCGCACTACGCTGACGCTCGTAACTCTGCATGAGATTGCGCTGCATTTCAAGTGCCTTGCCGTAATTTCCAACGTGCTCATAGCAGAATGCCAGATCGTTCATCGGACTGTCCCCTGGGTTCTGGATGCCGTATTTATGCCTGTACGCAAGGCAAGCCTGCTGACGCATGAACGCCGCGCTTTGAAGCTCGCCTGCGCGCTCTTTCTGCTCAGCAAAAGCCATATAATTTTTTATCTTTTCTGACTCTTCATCTACCTCTGTCTCTGTGGCAGGCTCGTATTCTGCGTCAAGTATATCATCATCCTGCGCCACGCATTCTGCGTCCATTACTTCATTCGAGCGTTCACTTTTAATTTCTTCATATGTCTTCAGCCACCTACGAAATGATTCCAAAAGCTCAAGTCGGTCATCTTCGCTGACTTCCATGTCAAATCCGCCTTTTTCCAGTATGCGTATGGCTGTATTGCAAATTTCGATCACCTTGTCACAATTTCCGAACTCCGCATGTCCCTGCATCACATAATTCAATGCCATCACATACATAAAGCTCTTCTCATCGGCAGGGGTTATAGTGATGCCGTCCAGCATTCCGGCCATTTCCGCATATTTCGAGTTATCTTCATAAAAGCTCGCAAGTCGCCAATAGCCTGCCCAGACGCGCTCATTTCTGCTTTCAGGCGCACAGTCAAAAAGGTCTTCAAGCTCAGCCAGATGCTCAGGCAGATGCGGAAGCGCCTTATAATATTCTTCCTCCAGAGCATACAGTGTTTTTTCATCGATATCATGACGGAAAAACCAGAGATATTCCTTTATCACCTTTGCTCTTACATAATCATATGTTCCGAAAAAGCGATGGGTCTTGTCCAGCAATTCATCGAAAAGCGCTTCGCTCTCACGCTTATCATTGTGGTCATACACCATCAGCGCAAGCTCAGTCTTTGCCAGAACAGTATTCGCATGGACTTCTCCGTAGCGCGAAGCATAAAGTCTTACAATGTTGCGCTGCATCTCTTTTGCCTTTGCTTCATTTCCGACGTTATCATAACAATGTGCAAGCTCACAAGTCGGATCCTCGCCGCGGTTGTTTATGCCATGCCACAGTCTGTATCTAATGCACGCTTCTCGCCTTAACTGCGCCGCAAGTTCGATATTTCCCTCGCGCTCCTTGATATCAGCGAGCTTCATAAGCTCTTTCATCTCATTATACGGATCTTTTTCATGAACTGCATCTGCTACGTCTGTTTCGGAATGATCGGGAGCGGTACTGCCGTCAGCTGCGCTCGTATCTCCCGTATCAACCTGTGGTACAGGTTCCGTCACTGCTTTTTCTTCTGTCGCAGTCTCCTCCGCAGTCGGCTTTGGTTCAACAATGCGTGACTTTATATGTCTTATGCGTCTTTCCATAATTACCTCCGTTTAGAAAAAACCCACCGCATAGCCGGATCAAGTTTTATGCAGTGGGCATTATTCCAAATATTTACGCTTCGTTGATAGCCTTAATAAGCAGCTCGCGCAGTGTGTCGGGCGAGCAGTTGCCCTTCAGCTGCTTCATGCACTTGCCGAAAAGCGCCATAAGAGCCTTCTCCTTGCCGCTCTTATAGTCGTTTACAGAGCGTGTATCCTCTGCGACTACTGCCTTAATAACAGCCTCGATAGCGCCTGTGTCGTTGGATACGATAAAGTTGTTGTCCTTAGCGTACTGCTCAACGTCAGCTATCTCCTCGTCAAACATGACGGTGAGTATCTTCTTTGCGTTACCGCGCTGTACCTTGCCCTCCTGAACGAGCTTTATCAGCTTGCCGAGAGCCTTGCCGTCAACAGTCAGATCATCAGCCGTAAGCTGCTTCTTGTTGAGGATATTCATGCAGTCGGAGATAAGCCAGTTTGCAACCTCTTTTGCCTGTCCGCACTCGTCATACGCAGCCTCAAAGCAGTCGCACAGCGCTCTGCTCTGTGTAAGCTGCTCAGCGTCGTATTCGGTGATGCCGAGGTCGCTGATATAGCGAGCCTTCTTCTTCTCGGGAAGCTCGGGAAGCGAAGCCTTTATGCGGTCAAACCACTCGTCATCTATAACGATAGGCATGATGTTGGGGTCGGGGAAGTAGCGGTAGTCACCCGCTGTCTCCTTGTTACGCATTGCGTAGCTCTTGCCCTTTATATCGTCCCAGCGGCGTGTTTCCTGAACAAGCTCCTCTGTGCCGTTTTCGAGAGCGTCGATATGACGTGCGGTCTCGTACTCGATAGCGCGTGTGATAGCAGAGATAGAGTTCATATTCTTCATCTCTGTTCTTACGCCAAGCTTGTCGCTGCCCTCCTCACGAACGGAGAGATTTACGTCGCAGCGCATGGAGCCCTGCTCCATACGGCAATGGGATACCTTTGCAAAGCGCAGCAGCGAGCGAAGCTGCTCGAGGTACGCAACTACCTCCTCGGCACTGGAAAGGTCAGGCTGGGATACTATCTCGCACAGCGGAACGCTGGTACGGTTGAAGTCAACAAGAGTGGTGTCCGTCCAGTCGTCGTGGACGAGCTTACCTGCGTCCTCCTCCATGTGTATCTGCTTGATACGGATGTTCTTCTTGCCCTTGCTGGTCTCGATAGGAACGATACCGTTGATAGCAACGGGACTGAACCACTGTGTTGTCTGATAAGAGCCGGGCAGATCGGGGTAGTAGTAGGATTTCTTATCGAATGTAGTAACGCGGTTGATGTCGCAGTTCAGCATAAGGCCTGCTGTCATGCCGAGGTCAACAACGCGCTTGTTTACAATAGGAAGCATACCGGGCATACCGCAGCATGCAGGGCATACATGATCGTTCTGCTCACCGCCGAACTTTGCGGAGCAGGAGCAGAATATCTTACTCTCGGTCGCAAGCTCGATATGTACTTCAAGGCCAATGACGGTTTCGTACTTTTTCATTACTTGTCCTCCTTTTCAAATGCCGCAGCGATATCGAACAGCGCATTCTCGGAGAAAGCAGCGCCGATAAGCTGAACTCCGCCCACTACGACTGCGGGCAGGCCTGTGATGGACGCGGGGGCTGTGTAGAGAGCCTCATCAAACGCGAGGTACTTGTTTGCCTTTACATCGTCCATTGTGTAAGAGGACTTGGAGCAAGCAGGCAGCAGCACTGCGTCATACTCCTTGAAAAGCTCTGCGAAAGCCTCCGCTACAACGCGGCGGATACGCAGGGACTTGTCATATACCTTCATGTAATTCTCGGTGGAGAGCGAGTCGGAACCGAAGAGAATAGTAGTCTTCAGCAGCTCGCCGAAAGCCTCGGTACGGCTGTTTGTGTACAGCTCGTCGATAGTCTTGTAGTTCTTAGTGCGGTAGCCGTACTTGACACCGTCGAAACGGGAAACGTTGTTACAGAGCTCTGCTGACATACAAACGTTCCATGCAGTCTTTGCAAGAGTAAGCAGCGTATCGTCTATCTCAACGAACTCAACGCCCTGCTCCGCCATAACATCGCAGAAGTGGCTGAGCTTTGCGCGTGTCGCGTCATCAGCGGCAGCGGTGATCTTAGCCGCAACAGCGACCTTCTTCACCTTCTTGCCCTCTGCGCCTGCCTTTACCCTTGCGCCCTCTGCCTCGGCAAGGCTTGTGCCGTCCTTGTCGTCGTGACCTGCAATAGCAGAAAGCACCTGCTGTGCGCTTGCAACGTCATTAGCCATAACGCCTACAGTCTCGCCCGAGCAGGCAACTGCGATAGTGCCGTATCTGGATACTGTGCCGTATGTAGGCTTTACGAATACCTTATCGCAAAGCGCCGCAGCACGTCTGGGAGTGCCGTTTACATCAAAGCACAGCGCGGCCTTAACGCCACCCTCGGAGAGTATCTCTGCAGAAGCATTCACAAGCTTGCCGTCCTTCTCGCACGCACCGAAATTCGATGTTTCACCGAGCAGGTCAACGGAAAACTCACCGATATTTGCCTTGCCTGCCACATCATAGCCTGCTGCGGAAAGTCTTGCGATGACCTCTGCGTCAAAAAGGCTCATGTAGCCGTCAAGCATTTTGGAACCGCCTGTTGTAGGCATATCCTTTGTAAGGAACAGGTCGTCAAGCACTACTGCGTTTGCGCCTGCGTTATCTTTCTTGTTAAGATATAAATTCATGGTCGTTCTCCTCCCTATCACTCTAACAGACGGGGTACCTGCCAATAGCCGTCGGTAGCCTCGGGTGCGCCCTTCTGAAGCTCGTCGCGGGTGAACAGCTTCTTCTCAACGTCCTCGCGGACAACGGTCATGATAGGCATAACGTGCACCATGCGCTCTACCTGCTCTGTATCGCAGGTGTAAAGAGCCTCTATCTCCTGCTCCTGCTTTGCAAAAAAGCCGAGCACGTCCTCTTTCTGCTCCTCGGTCAGAGAGAGCTGATTGAGCTTTTCAAGTCTTCTTAAAACATCTCTGTCCATGTTTTTGTCCTTTCAGAAATACGAATAAAATTACGTCTTACCAAAGGCGAACGAGAAAGTGTCAGGTACGAGGAAACCGTTCAACGGCTAGGCTTTGTGCCTGCCGTTGAATAGTTGACGAAGTAGATGACGCTTTATCGGCAGCCTTTAATCCCTAACCTTGATGTGGACCTCTCTAAGCTGCTGCTCTGTAACCTCGCCTGGAGCACCCATCATGAGATCCTGTGCATTACCGTTGAGCGGGAATGCGATAACGTCACGGATAGTCTCCTCGCCTGCGATCAGCATGATCATTCTGTCAACGCCGGGAGCCATACCTGCGTGAGGCGGTGCACCGAACTGGAAGGCATTGTACAGCGCGCCGAACTTAGCCTTAACATCCTCCTCGCCATAGCCTGCGATCTCGAACGCCTTTTTCATAATGTCAGGGTTGTGGTTTCTTACAGCACCCGAGGACAGCTCTACGCCGTTGCATACGATGTCATACTGGTAAGCATAGATATCCAGCGGATCCTTGTTAAGAAGCGCGTCCATACCGCCCTGAGGCATAGAGAAGGGATTATGTGTGAAGTCAATTTTGTTTGTTTCTGTATTCAGCTCGTACATGGGGAAGTCTACGATGAAGCAGAACTTGAAGCTACTCTCGTCGATGAGGTTCATGCGCTTTGCAACCTCTGTTCTGATCTGTCCCGCAAACTTCGGAGCATTTGTCTTGCTGTCAGCAATGAAGTAAAGAACGTCGCCTACTTCAAGCTCGCAGCGCTCTGCAAGCTCTTTTCTCTGAGCGTCGTCAAGGAACTTGTCGATAGGACCGTTGTACTTGAAGCCGCCGTTCTCGCCCTCTTCAACCTTGAAGTAGCCGAGGCCCTTCATGCCTACCTCTGTTGTAGCAAAGTCCTCCATATTCTTGAAGAAGCTCTTACTCTGGCTTGCCATCTGAGGAACTCTGATACCTCTTACCGTCTTGTTGCAGAAGGGCTTGAAATCGCTGTCAACGAACAGGTCGGACAGTTCCTTGATAACGAGGGGATTTCTGAGGTCGGGCTTATCTGTACCGTAAGTGAGCATAGCCTCCTCAAAAGGAATCCTTGCAAACGGGGGCTTGCTGATCTCCTTGTCGGAGAACTCCTTGAAGGTGTTGTAGATAACTGTTTCAGCAACCTCAAACACGTCCTCCTGCTCAGCGAATGCCATCTCAAAGTCAAGCTGATAGAACTCACCGGGAGAGCGATCCTGTCTTGCGTCCTCGTCACGGAAGCAAGGAGCAAGCTGGAAGTAGCGATCAAAGCCCGATGTCATCAGCAGCTGCTTGAACTGCTGGGGAGCCTGGGGCAGCGCATAGAACTTGCCCTTGTGCTTTCTGCTGGGAACGAGATAGTCACGCGCGCCCTCGGGAGAAGAAGCAGTAAGGATAGGTGTCTGTATCTCAAGGAAGCCCATAGCCTCCATCTGGCTTCTGAGGTAGCTTAAAATTCTGGAACGAAGCACGATGTTGTCGTGGATCTTCTTGTTTCTGAGGTCAAGATAGCGGTACTTCAGTCTGAGGTCCTCTCTTGTAGCAGTAGAGCTGTCGATCTCAAAAGGAAGGCTCTGACGGCAGGGGCCAAGGATCTCGAGGCTCTCAGCCTTAACCTCTACCATACCGGTTGCGATCTTTGCGTTTACAGTCTCCTCATCGCGGCGTGTAACATTGCCGCTGATTGCGATAACGGTCTCCTTGCTTACGTCCTTCAGCATAGCGTCATCGGACAGTACGACCTGAGTAACGCCGTAGTGGTCGCGCAGATCAACGAAGATTACTCCGCCGTGGTCGCGGATAGTATCAACCCAGCCGCAGATCTTGACGCTCTGGCCGATGTGGTCGATGCCGAGTTCATTACAGGTATGAGTTCTTAACATGGTTCATTTCTCCTTTTCTGAAAAAAATTCTACACCTTGAGTATGGGGCGAAAAACAAAAAAGATGCCATTCGCCCTGACATGGGACGAAAGACATCTTCCGCGATACCACCCAAATTGACCGCAAAGCGATCCACTCAATTTCATCATTACGCGATGCAACGTGCGGTTCTAATAACGCAAATGCGCTTTCTTCCGCAGGCTCCGAAGTGTTTTTCACGCTGCTGCATTACCGAATTCCCACCATCATCGGCTCTCTGTGAACACGTACGCCGCGTTACTCTCTTCATCACTGCCTTTAAAAATCATATTCAGTATATCACATTTTTTTTGCGCTGTCAATATTTTTTGATGATTTTTGCGATGATTTCCATGGCTTTTTTTGCAGATAATTGCAGTATGAGGCGGTTTATACTCTACATGGGGAGAACCAATACAACAAATTACAGGAGGTAAATACCATGGCAAACATCAAGACCATCGTGCTTTCGGGCGCAGAACAGGCAGTTGTGCTTAATGGCGCCAACTGCGACATCAGAAACGACGGTACGGATATCGTATACGCTTCGGCTGATGCAGGCATTGCTGCAGGCGCAGACGGCGTTCTGTCCATTCCTGCGGGAGGGGCGGTAAAGCTTCTCGACTGTGAGGGAATTGTTTATCTGCTCGGCACGGGCAGCGTAATGCTTTGCGGCAACGACCTCGACGAATCGGTTTTTAAGTCAGCCGCCACATCTTCGGGTGGAGGCGGCGGAGAAGATACCGTTGCAAGACAGGCGATAACTACACACAGCAATAACAGCGAGATCCATGTTACTGCGGATGAAAGGTCTGCATGGAACAACAAAGCAGAACCGTCAGATATCCCGACAACCCTTCCTGCCGACGGCGGCAATGCAGCAACAGTAAACGGACATACCGTTAACAGCGATGTCCCGGCAAATGCAAAGTTTACTGATACAACAGTAACTGTAGACACGGCGCTGTCCACGACGTCCGCAAACCCTGTGCAGAACAAGGCCGTTACAGCACAGCTGAACGCCAATCTGTCAGCAGCCAAGACCTACGCAGACGGAAAGCTCATCGTCGGCACCGAGCCTGCAAGCCTCGACAACTGCCCTGTGGGTTGCTGGTACGGTCAGTATTCCACATAAGAGGTGATAGTATGAGTATCACGGTAAAAAACGTCGGCTCGCTATACGAGCTTTCGGATATCTCGGTGAATGTCGGCGGAGCGCTTCACAGTCTTGATACGGTGACAGTGAATGAGAGCGGCGTGCTGAGGGAGATATACGCCAAAAACGCTTCAGGCGGACTTCCGACTTCTCTCGCATGGAGCATAGACACAGCGATAAGCAGCTACGATACAAGCTCCAAAATAAGCTCCGTATCCGATGACGGAATGACGATAAGCTATGTATCGAAAAGCTGCAACAGCATGGCTGCCACGACCGGCATAAAGCAAGCCTGCATATGCAGCAACACGCTTACACTAAAAGAAGGTACGACGATATCTATCACTCCAACAAGCATAAGCGGCTCAGGCACTACTACGGATTTACTGTATGCCTATCTTTTCAATGCCAGCGGCTCACAAGTTGCATTCGGTGAAACATCAAGTGCAACCTTGGAAACAGTCGTGCTTGACGTACCAACTGACGGAGAGTACCACATAAGGCTTGGCGGCTATAGCCTCACAGGCGGTCAGACAATGAACTACTATACTTCTTCCGTCAGCGCCGAGATATCCTTCTCGATGTGAGGTGCAGTATGGACAGCACAGTTATAGTAGCGCTCATCTCGCTTATCGGCACGCTTGTAGGCTCGCTTGGCGGTATACTCGTCAGCAGCAAGCTTACTGCGTACAGACTGGAGCAGCTTGAAAAGCGCGTTTCGGAGCACAACAATTTCGCAAAGCGCATGCCTGTCATCGAAGAACAGATAAAGGTCATCAATCACAGGCTGCAGGACCTTGAAACGGAGGTGCATCATCATGAAAATTAACTGGAAGAGAAAGCTTACCTCGCGCAAGCTGTGGCTCTCTGTTGCGGGACTGGTCGCAGGACTTATCCTCGCCTTCGGAGGCTCACAGGATAATGCGGATACTGTAGGCGGCTGTATAATGTCAGCCGCGTCGGTGATCGCATATACTATCGGAGAGGGGTTGGCTGACAGCTCACCCGTTGGAAAGGAGAACGACAATGGCAGTAACATTTGAGGCTTTCGCTACCGAAAACCTTTGCTTTAAAGCAGCAAAGCCGATGCCTAAGCGCAGGGCACAGGGCATCGTGGTACACTCAACAGGCGCAAACAACCCCTATCTCAGACGATATGTGAACGCTCCCGAAGCAGTCGGTGAGAACATATACCGCAACTACTACGACCGCCCCGACTGGGAGGCCTGTCCTCACGCAGTTATCGGCAAGGGCATAAACGGAGAGGTGCTTGCGGCGCAGCTCCTGCCTTATAATATATGCTGCTGGGGCTGCGGCAGTGCTGAAAACGGCAGCTTCAACTATGACCCTGCTTACCTGCAGTTCGAGATATGCGAGGACGCACTTGACGACCCCGACTACTTTGAACAGGCTTTCGACCTAGCGGCAAGGCTCTGTTACGAATGGTGCAAGGCTTACGATATACCGACAGAAAGAATAGTAAGCCATAAGGAGGCTCACGCTCTCGGCTACGCCAACAACCACGGCGATCCCGAGCACTGGCTCGCGAAATTCGGCAGGGGTATGGACTGGTTCAGGAATAAGGTAAAGGCGCTGGAAAACGCTCCCGAAAAGCTGTACAGGGTACAGATAGGCGCATTCCGAAGCCGCACGAATGCCGAGGCTTATGCCGAAAAAGCAAAAGCCGACGGCTACTCCGCATTTATCGTTGAAGTTACCAAATAAATAATTTTGACCCGAGCAAATGCTCGGGTCTCAGCTTGTCGAAAAACTATGTTTTTGCCCGCGAAGCGGGCGTTT
>JAZNWG010000442.1:0-2677 GCA_045593225.1 Oscillospiraceae bacterium | reverse complement strand
GTGAGCGACATTGCAAGCATTGCTGCCAGAAATGAAATATATATCTTTCTCATAATGTACCTCCGTCAAGAGCTTCTCTCATAGCCGCGATAGCCTTTCTGTATCTCCATAGTACCGTTCCCAGCGGAAGCTCGGTTATATCAGCTATCTCGCGGAATTTCAGGCCTGCATTGATGTGCATTACGACTATGCTCCGCTGCTGCTCGGGCAGGGAGTAAAGCGCCTCGGTAACGTCGGAATAGTCCGCTTTATGCGGTGCAGGGATATCAGTGTGCTCATCTATATCATCATGCGCGGGATTTTTCCTGAGAATATCAAGTGCTGTATTTCGCGCAGCCTTGAATATGTACGCGCGCGGCTTTGAGAGTTTATCATCGGGCGGATTTTTTATCAGCTTCACAAAAAGCTCCTGCACAGTGTCCTCGGCAAGTGCGCGGTCATGTGTTATTCTGAGCGCAACAGTAAATATCGCAGCGGACAGCCCGTCATATATCTCGGAAAGCGCGTTCTTATCGCCTTTTCTGAGGCGCGAGAGCAGCTCCCTTAACTCGTTGTCGGTCATCGACGTCACTCCTTTCGCGGCGAGGTGCACCTTCACCTTTCATTAGCTATGACGCTGGAAAATAAAAAATTATTGGGAATGCTTAAAATTTTTTCAAAACACTTGAAAACATACAAAAAGTGATATATAATAATAAATGGATAATTATATTTTTTATTATACATCATTTTGAAAGGAATGTGTGCAATGCTTAACGAAAAAGTTACAATTTCCATCTGTGGTTACAGCTACAGGCTCCGTACAGATAATGCCAAGCAGCTTATCAGCATGAGCGCGGAGGTTGAAAAACGCATTACCGATTACTGTGCAGCAAATGACGCTATGGAAAAGACGGACGCTACTATCTTTACCGCTCTTGACCTTGCTACTGAGATACATACTCTACGTACAGAGTGCAGCGAGCTTGAGCAGAATAACGAGGCTCTCAAAAAGCAGCTTGATGACGCTGCTATCGCTATCGAGGAGAACAAGGCTCTGAAAGCAGCCAGCGAGGAGCTGAAGCGTGAGAGCACCGAGCTTTCAAAGCTGAAGAAGAGCTACGAGGAGCTCGAAAAGAAGAATGCAGAGCTTTCCGAAAAGCTAAAGAAAGCGAATGAGGGCGCTGATAAGTCGGGTGAGAAGGATAAGGAGATAGCTCAGCTTAAGAAGGAGAACGAGGCTCTCAAAAAGGACGCGGCAGAGGCTGAAAAGTACCTTGAGGAGAACATCAGACTTTCCGAGCAGCTTAAAAAGTCGGGCAAGAATTCTGACGAGTTTAAAAATGCCGAAAAGCGCATAAAGGAGCTTGAAAAGGAAAATGATAAGCTGAAGTCTGAGGCTGATAAGAAGTCTGCAGGCAATAAGGCTGTAAACGAGCAGATGGCGGAGCTTAACAAGAAGCTCAAGCAGTATGAGGACGCCTGCGGCGATGCAGCAGGCAGAACTGCCTCGCTCGAAAAGGAGAATAAGGAGCTAAAAACGCGCACAGTAGAGCTTGAAAAAGCAGAAACAGACCTGAAGCAGCAGCTTCGCAGCAGCGCTGATAAGGTAACAGAGCTCAGCGTAAAGGCTGATAAGTACGAGGAGCTTATGGTGAAGTTCTCGCAGACCGAAAGCGAGAATGCGGCGCTGAAGGCTTGCAGCGAGAGCGCGGCAGATGTTTCGGATAAGCTCAAGGAGCTTGAAAAGCAGTGCGAGGAGCTCAAAAAGCAGGCAGAAGCCGCTGAAAAGGAAGCCAAGGAGCTTAAGCGCACCAACGCTTCATTGAACAAGCAGCTTAACGAAATGCTGGAGGACGGACAGCTTACATTATGAGTGAAATACTGGCTCCCTGCGGGAGCATAGAAAGCCTTGCGGCGGCGCTCAACACAGGCGCTGACGCGGTGTATATCGGAATGAAAGAATTTTCGGCGCGTAAAAACGCCGAAAATTTTTCTGTTGATGAATTGAAAAAGGCATGTGATGAATGCCACAGGCGCGGCGTAAAGCTGTATGCAGCGCTTAATACGCTTGTTTATGACAGCGAAGCAGAGCAGTTTGCGGAGTGCGTCAGGACAGCGGCAAAATGCGGTGTTGACGGTATCATCGTGCAGGACCTTGGCGCAGCCGAGATAATACGGAGCGTATGCCCCGAAATGCCGCTGCATGCGTCAACTCAGATGACGCTTAACAGCATAAGCGGTGTAAAGGCTGCGGAGCAGTGCGGTTTTTCGCGAGTGGTTATTGGCAGAGAGCTGTCACAGGAAGAGATAAAGAACATTGCAGACAATACCTCGGCGGAATTAGAGGTCTTCGTGCATGGTGCGCTTTGCGTTTCTATCAGCGGCCAGTGCTATATGAGCAGCGTTTTCGGCGGCAGAAGTGGCAACCGCGGGCTTTGTGCGCAGCCCTGCCGACTTGATTTCACCTGCGATGACAGGCATAATGTAATTTCGCTGAAGGACAGCTCGCTGATAGCGCATCTACCTGAATTGCGTGATATGGGCATAGCCTCGTTCAAGATAGAGGGCAGAATGAAGCGCCCCGAGTATGTCGCTTGTGCTACGGACGCCTGCTACAAGTCGCTTAATGGTGAGGAGTACGATAAAGAACGCCTTGGCGGTATATTCTCGCGCGGCGGACTTACGGACGGCTATT
>JAZNWG010000441.1:0-6458 GCA_045593225.1 Oscillospiraceae bacterium | reverse complement strand
TAAATTCGGACGCGATATCAACGTTTACGGGAACTCTTGCAAGCTCCTCGATGATGTATCGGCCGACAAGGCCTGCGTGCATTGCAGTACCGCAGGCTACCACATGGATATTGCGGAAGCCGCGCAGCATATCAAGCGTGATACCGCATTCGCTGAGGTCGGGCATGCCGTCTGTGATCCTGGGCATGATAGTTGTCCTTACTGCCTCGGGCTGCTCGTGTATCTCTTTAAGCATAAAGTGAGCGTAGCCCTGCTTTTCAGCCGCGTTCTGATCCCAGTCCGCGTGCATTACGGGCTTTTGCAGCTTGTTGTAGTGCAGATCGTAGATATTCGTTCCGTAAGGCGAGAGCACAGCTATCTCGTTAGGCTCCAGCAGATAGTAGTCGCGTGTGTAGTTCAGTATAGCGGTAACGTCAGAGGCGATGAAGCTCTCCTCCTTGCCGAGACCCACTATAAGCGGACTTTCCTTTCTGACAGCGAAAACAGTATTGGGGAAGTCGCGGAACATTATTCCCAGCGCGAAGCTGCCGCGCACGTTGTGCATGGTCTCCACGATAGCCTCGACAGGGTCGCCTGTATAGTAGTAGTCCAGCAGCTGAGCCGCTACCTCTGTATCAGTCTGGCTTACAAAATGCCTGCCCTTGCCGATAAGGAAATTCTTGATCTCCTTGTAGTTTTCGATGATACCGTTATGTACGATAGTGACGTTTCCACCGTTATGAGGGTGGGAGTTCACGTCCGAGGGCTCGCCGTGGGTAGCCCAGCGTGTGTGGCCTATTCCCGCGTAACCCGAGGGAACTCCGTCCCTTTCCATGCGCTCGCGCAGATTTTTCAGCCTGCCCTGCGCCTTTCTTACCTCTATATTGTCATGGTCGAACACAGCTATTCCCGCGCTGTCATAGCCGCGGTACTCCAGCTTTTCGAGCGTACCGAGCAGTATCTCGGCACAGCTGTTCTTTCCCACATATCCAACGATTCCGCACATGATATTTTCCCCCTGATTTCTGTATATAATATTTATGTATATGCGCATCCTGCGCACAAAATGCTACATATTTATTTTACAGCATAATGCCGCAATTGTCAATGTTTTTACAAAGTATTTTGAAAATAATATCCCCCGCTTTTTTTGGCGGGGGATAAGTTGTCTGAATTATTACAGCAGCTTCTTGTAAAGCTCTGTGATCTCCTCAACAGAGGTATCTCTGGGGTTGCCGGGACGGCAAGCGTCGTCGTAAGCGGACTGTGCGAGGAATGCGAGGTCCTCCTCCTTAACGATCTCCTTGAGGTCAGCAGGGATTCCTACGTCGATAGACAGCTGCTTAACAGCGTCGATAGCAGCCTTTCTGTACTCCTCCTGAGTCATGCTCTCTGTGCCCTTAACGCCCATAGCCTTTGCGATGTCGCGGTACTTCTCGCCTGTGCAGGGAGCGTTGTACTCCATAACGGTGGGGAGAATGATAGCATTTGCAACGCCGTGGGGAGTATCATACAGCGCACCGAGGGGGTGAGCCATGGAGTGAACGATACCAAGACCAACGTTGGAGAAGCCCATGCCTGCAACGTACTGACCGAGAGCCATGCCCTCGCGGCCGTCGGGTGTGTTGTCAACAGCGCCTCTCAGCGAGCGAGCGATGATCTCGATAGCCTTGATGTGGAACATATCGGAAAGCTCCCATGCGCCCTTTGTGATGTAGCCCTCGATAGCGTGTGTGAGAGCGTCCATACCTGTTGCAGCGGTGAGACCCTTGGGCATAGTGCTCATCATATCGGGGTCAACCACAGCCACGATCGGGATATCGTGAGGATCAACGCAGACCATCTTGCGGTCCTTTTCAACGTCTGTGATAACGTAGTTGATAGTAACCTCGGCTGCGGTACCTGCTGTTGTGGGAACAGCGATGATGGGAACGCAGGGCTTTGTTGTGGGAGCAACGCCCTCAAGGCTTCTTACATCAGCAAACTCGGGGTTGTTGATGATGATACCGATAGCCTTTGCGGTATCCATAGAGGAGCCGCCGCCCACTGCGATGATATAGTCAGCACCGCTTGCCTTGAAAGCTGCAACGCCGTTCTGAACGTTTTCGATAGTGGGGTTGGGCTTGATATCGGAGTAGAGCTCATAAACGAGACCTGCATTGTCGAGAACGTCTGTTACCTTCTTTGTAACGCCGAACTTGATAAGATCGGGGTCGGAGCACAGCAGAGCCTTCTTGAAGCCTCTGTTCTTAGCCTCGTCAGCGATAGCGGAGATAGCGCCTGCGCCGTGATAAGATGTTTCGTTGAGAATAAAACGATTAGCCATAGGATTTTACCATTCCTTTCGTTGTGTGTCGTTATTTAAGCCGTAGGGCTTGATTACGTTAAGCTATGTACCAGCTCGCTTGTCTCAGAGAGGAGCTTGCGCAGCTCTTCTACTTCTGCGTTGTTCTGTTCAACTGCGTCGTTTACGCTCTTCAGCTGTTCATTGATGCCCTTGATAGCTGCCTTGATGTCGCTCAGTGTAGTCTCAACATCGCCTGCCTGCTTTGTGTTGCGGTCAGCGAGGGTACGAACCTCCTGCGCGATAACATTGAAGCCTGCGCCTGTTGTACCGCCTGCACGCTTAGCCTCGATGGACGCATTGAAGCCGATCAGAGTAAGCTGGGTGGAAGCGCTCTCGATAGCCTTTACGATGCTGTCGGTATTTGCAACTGCCTTAGCGGAGTTCTCTGTTGCAGCGGAGATCTCGTCACATACGGCGTTGAGCGCATTCATGCTCTCTGTAACCTTGCTGATGCTTGCGTCGATCTTCTCAAATCTTGCATTGATCTCTTCGATGGTAGCGGAGCTTTCGTTTGTCTTGTTTACTGCCAGCATACGCTGATAGCCTACCTGCGACAGCGCGTTTGCCATCTGATACAGGAGGTTCGCTGCAGCGTCGATCTGAGCCTTGGGAACGATCTTGATCTTTTTGAGTGCTTCTATGTAAGCGTCGGGATCAACGTCGATCTCCTTGGCGATCCTGCGGAACTTTTCCTCATCGGGAGGCTCGGGCAGCACCTGACCACCGATAAGCGAGCCGATATGCTTGCCGTTCAGGATAATGGGAGCGGCAAAGTCTACCAGACCGCCGTGGCAGTAGTAAACAGCAGGCTTTCCTGTCTTGCTGGATTCCTCGCCGCCCATGAGGTCGCACTGGTTGCAGCGCTCGCAGCCTATTCTGGAGGCTCTTGTGAAGTTCATGCAGAAGTCTGTACCGTTGCTCAGCTCTGTAACGGAGCCTGTATCGTCTGTTGTAAGCGCAGCCATTCCTGTAGCTTCAGCAAAAGCGTCCTGCAGACTCTGAAGCGTCTGGCGGTCTATGATATCAAGTAAGGTGATGTTTTCGTTGCTCATGATAATACTCCTTTTATGATTTATACTAAAATGTAATTTAATTATACCGTAATTTTTCCGATAAATCAAGCGTTTTTGTGTAAAAAACAGCCTACGGAGTGATAAAATTAACCGCGAAATTTGTGCAGCTTGTATAGTAATATACTAAAAAAGGGAATTGTCTAACAGCCGGTTTAGGGCTTATCTGCTTAATTTAAAAGGAAAAATGTCATATCTCCTACTGTAACAAATGACAAAATTATTTTATTCGGCGCTGTACACTTGAAAAAAACTGAGAAAAGCGATATAATAGTACATAATGTATATTATTTCTGAAAGGATATGATGTGATGGAGTTTCTGAGCGAGCGTACAGCGTTTACACTGCTGTCCGAAACAGTGGTAAAGGCGGGCGTTTCCCTGTTCAACGCTGTCAAGTATATCTATATGATAGCAGACAGGGATTTTTACAATGTCAACATCAAGGACATCATCAAGATCGCGCTGAACAATATAACCGATACAGCGGCTTTGTACAACACCGGCATAAAGCTTGACAAGGAGCGCTGTCAGGAGATGAACAGCCCCGAGTACGAGCGCGTGCTGGCGCTGATGGTGTATTCCTTTGCAGTGCGTCTGCCCGAGCTGAAGAACATAAAGACGCAGGGCGGCTATCTTACCGATAAGCAGATAAAGACCATCTTCGATATGGTGATAGACAAGGGCGCAGGAAATTACGACAATGTCATCACGCTTGATTTTGAAGAGGTGCGCCGCATGGTCAAGGCAGGAAAGCCTGTTCCCACCTACGACGCCGAATGGTACAAGGGCTACATCTATACGTACGTTCCGCAGCTTGCTGCGATAACGAATAAAAATCTTCTGCTTTTAGGCAGCGCGGATATCCTGTTTACACTGTTCCACAGCTGTCTTGAGGAGGAGCTGACGCGCGTTCTGAACGCGCTTTCAGCTAAAGCATGATAAAATGTGAGGTAAAGAAATGAGCAACGTAAAGATCTCAGCAGATACCGTATGCGACCTGTCAGAGGAGTTAAAGCAGCGCTATGACATCGACACTGTTCCTCTTTATGTGACGAAGGGCGACAAGACTCTCCGTGATGGAATCGAGATATCCCAGAAGGAGGTATTTGCGCACTATCGCACCACAGGAAAGCTGTGCTCCACTTCCGCTGTAAACGTTGCGGATTTCGCGGAGTTTTTTGAAAAGCAGCTTAAAGAGCATGACGAGCTCATCATGATAACCATAAGCTCGGAGTTTTCAAGCTGCTATCAGAATGCTTGCATAGCCGCAGAGGAGTTTGACAATGTGTATGTAGTGGACTCCCGAAATCTTTCCACAGGCGAGGGCCTTGTGGCGGTCTCCGCCGCTAAGCTTGCAGCGCAGGGCCTTTCCGCAAAGGAGATAGTTGAAAAGCTTCAGAGCGATATCATTCCGAAGGTAGACGCAAGCTTCTTTGTTGCGAATGTTGAGTATCTCCACAAGGGCGGTCGCTGCTCGTCCATCGCGGCGCTCGGTGCAAATCTGCTGAAGCTGCGCCCGTGTATCGATGTTATCGAGGGCAAGATGAAGGTAACGAAGAAATACCGCGGCAATATGGAAAAGTGCCTGAAGGAATATGTCAGGGACAGACTTTCGCAGGTAGAGGCTTATGATGATGAGCTTATTTTCGTTACACACACCACTGCGCCCGAGACAGCAGCTCTCGCAGTGCAGGAGGTAAAGAGCAACGGTAGCTTCAAGGAAGTTGCGGTGACTGACGCAGGCTGTACGGTCGCGTGTCACTGCGGCGAGGATACGCTGGGAATTTTATTTATCAGAAAGTAAAACAGACAGGCTGTGCTGCATAAAGATTACCGAAGGTGGTGTTTTTTATGCAGCATATACATAACTATTCCTATATGGAGTACGAGCGTCCTGCACTGCTTGGCGCTATCAGCGGCGGTATCGGGCACGAGAGCATAAACGGTACTGCGGCGGTGTTCTGGCTGCCTGACGCGGTCTATTTCGAGGCGCAGCTTTACGGGCTTCCGCCGTCGGAGGTGTTCGGTTTTCATATCCATGACGGGATCGTGTGCGGCCCTGCCGAGGAGGGCTTCAGCGCAGCGGGAAGTCATCTGAGCCTTTGCCCTGAGGACGCTTGGTGCGGCAGACACCCGTATCACGCAGGCGATCTTCCGCCGATATTTTCGGACAGTGAAGGCACTGCGATAATGGGTGTGTATCTTGACCGTGCGGTGGTGGCTGATATCTCGGGCAGAACGATAGTCGTACACAGCGGCAAGGACGATTTCAAAAGCCAGCCTGCGGGAAATTCAGGGGTACGCATAGCCTGCGGAATACTTGCGGAAAATTTGTAGGAATCAAATTAAAGGCGCGGTGTTATTCATCGCGCCTGTTGAAAATAAAGGAGAAAAAACAATGGCAAGTGAAATAAGAAACGCTGACCTCTGGGAGAGCGGCTGGAGAAAAATAGAATGGGTAAAGCGCAATATGCCGCTGCTTCGCGGTATCGAGCAGGAGTTTGCGGCTGAAAAGCCCTTCGAGGGACTTCGCGTTGCGCTTTCTGTACACCTTGAGGCTAAGACCGCATACCTGTGCAAGGTGCTTGCGGCAGGCGGCGCTGAGATGTACGTTACAGGCAGCAATCCGCTCTCTACACAAGACGATGTTGCGGCTGCACTCGTGCATGACGGGCTTAATGTTTTCGCATGGTACGACGCTACCGACGAGGAATATCACCGCCATATATCCAAAGTAATAGACGCGCGCCCCAACGTTATCATTGACGATGGCGGCGACCTTGTAAACCTGATGCACACCAAGTATCGCGAGCTTATCCCCAATGTCATCGGCGGCTGCGAAGAGACCACCACCGGCATCCACCGTCTCCGCGCCATGGCAAAGGCAGGCACCCTCATGTTCCCCATGGTCATGGTCAATGAGGCCGACTGCAAGCATATGTTTGACAACCGCTACGGCACCGGCCAGTCCGACTGGGATGCCATCATGCGCACCACAAACCTCATTGTTGCAGGCAAGTATGCCGTCATCTCCGGCTACGGCTGGTGCGGCAAGGGTGT
>JAZNWG010000440.1:0-1851 GCA_045593225.1 Oscillospiraceae bacterium | reverse complement strand
TACAAAATTGCTTTTGAAGCAAAAAAATATATCAAAACAGCAAAAAAATGTATTCAATTTATTATTAAGATATATTATACTGTTAATAAGATGAGATTTCTATACTCAGAAAGGAAGTACCCATATGAATTACGATGAATTATTGATAAAAACAGTACCCTCTGAGCGACAAGTGAAGTTTCAACAGCTGGAGTTTTACGCTTTCGTTCACTTCACCGTAAACACTTTTACAGGTCAGGAGTGGGGAGATGGCAAGGAATCTCCCGAAATCTTCAATCCGGAAAATCTGGACGCTGAGCAGTGGGTAAAGGCGATAAGATCAGCAGGTATGAAAGGCCTTATCCTCACTTGTAAGCACCATGACGGCTTCTGCCTGTGGCAGAGTAAATATACGAAGCACTCTGTTGCGTATTCGCCTTATAAAAACGGAAAGGGCGATATTGTGAAAGAGGTGTCTGAAGCTTGTGCGAAATACGGCATTAAGTTCGGTGTATACCTCTCACCGTGGGACAGAAATTGCAAGCTCTACGGTCATGGCAAGGCTTATGACGACTATTTTATAAATCAGCTGACAGAGCTGCTCACAAATTACGGCGAGGTGTTCTCGGTATGGTTTGACGGAGCTTGCGGTGAGGGCGATAACGGCAAGAAGCAGTATTATGACTGGGACAGATATTATGCCACTATTAGAGAGCTGCAGCCTGATGCCTGCATAAATGTCTGCGGTCCCGATATCCGTTGGTGCGGAAATGAGGCAGGCTATACACGTAAGGCTGAGTGGAGCGTTGTCCCTGCGCGTACAAGAGATACCGAGAAGATAGCCGAAGCAAGTCAGCACGAGGATAATGAGGAATTCCGTCAGCGCAAGATACACGCGTGGGACGGTGACCTCGGCAGCCGCGAGATACTTAAGGGCGAGACTGATCTTGTTTGGTATCCTGCGGAGGTGAATACCTCTATTCGTCCGGGCTGGTTCTATCATGCTCATGAGGACGATAAGGTACGCTCTCTTGATGATCTCATGAATGTTTACAACTGTTCGGTTGGCGGAAACGCGACATTCCTGCTGAATATTCCACCCACTCCCGAGGGACTTTTCCATGAAAATGACGTAAAGCGCCTTGAGGAGATCGGCGAGTACCTGAAAAACAATTTCAGCAAGAATATCCTCAGCAGCGCAGAGCTTTCCTGCGACAGCAGCTTTGACGGTTTTGGCATAGAAAACGCACTTACAGATAACTACGACAGCTATTTCCGTACAGCAGACGGAGTTACGACAGCTGAGATAAATATGAGCTGGGATAAGCCTGTAAATATCGCCAATATCGTGCTGAAAGAAAATATTCTTATGAGCCAGCGCATAGAGAGCTTTACAGTAACTGCGCACCTAGGTGAAAGCTGCGAGGAGATATACAGCGGAACTGTGGTAGGCTATAAGCGTATAATCCCGCTTAAAGACGGTATTATTGCCGACAAGCTGACTATCAGGATCACTGATTCAAGAGTTGCTCCGACATTATCGTTTATCGGAGTGTATGAGAAAAACTAACGGAGGCTTTTTATGGATCTGTCACTGATCGCTGCAAAGGGAAGTCCTAAAAGTAAGCTTATTTATCACGA
The DNA here is from genome assembly GCA_045593225.1 of Oscillospiraceae bacterium. Lineage (GTDB taxonomy): Bacteria > Bacillota > Clostridia > Oscillospirales > Ruminococcaceae > CAG-115. The sequence continues at coordinate 231 of JAZNWG010000440.1, read as the reverse complement.
GGATCCCTCGGCTTTACATATCGGCACGCTGGCGGAACATTGCTGGTTTGTGCCATTTGCAAGGGAGAGGACGCGTTCCTATCAAAGGAGCATTCCTCACGCGTAGAAATGCTTAACGGCGAATGGGGCTTCAGATATTATGAAAGCGTTATCGACCTAGAGGACGATTTTATAAACTCTGCTTTTACGGACACTATTCCTGTGCGTCAAACTGGCAGCTGCACGGCTATG
>JAZNWG010000439.1:0-1905 GCA_045593225.1 Oscillospiraceae bacterium | reverse complement strand
TCCGACTTGGTGAAAATTGTGTTAAAATAATCTGGTATCATGCCGGTATGATGGAATTGGCAGACGTGACGGACTCAAAATCCGTTGGTGGCAACACCGTGTGGGTTCGACCCCCACTACCGGCACCATTTTTTTGCGGATCTTACTTGATCCGCTTTTTGCTATCAGGAGGTACAGACATGACAATGAGAAAAATCGGCTCAGGCCTTTGCTTGTTAATTGCTGTTGCAGCGGTTATTTTTATGTTTCTTGCTAAAGACGCAAAAGGTTATCGCTTTTTCTACGGTCTGCTCGGCGTAGTTGAAGACGGTACATTCATGAGCTTTATCGGCAACATTTTCGGTGTGCTACTAACATTTGTCGGTTTTGGATTGACTGGTTTATATGGTTTTTCAAAAAACGACAAGAGAGCTTTGATATGTTCTGCTTCTATGTGTGCAATATGTCTGCTTTCACTTATTCTTATCCTGTTCATGCGTCCGCTTACGTTAGGCGATTTTCTTATTATTGTTCCCCCTGCCCTCATTCTTATAGCGCTCTTAAAGCACTGATACATAGCAAAAGGCGAGTTTAAGACTCGCCTTTTTTATTTGTTATATTCCGAGCTTAGCTGACCGCAGGCAGCTTTGAGATCAGAGCCGAACTCCCTGCGCATGGTAACACCAATTCTATTCCTTTTAAGCACGTCATAAAATGCCATAATCCTATCGTGGCTGCTTTTTCTGAACTCGTCAGCCTCTGTCGGATTGTATGGAATTATATTTACGTAGAAATTCCGCTTTCCAATGAGCTCTGCAAGCTGCTGCGCGTGAATTGGATCGTCATTCACTCCATCAAGCATGATATATTCAAGCGTCACACGGCGGTTTGCTTTAAGGGAAAAGTATTCAGCGGCTTTAATAAGCTCGCTGAGCGAATAGCGACGGTTTATCGGCATAAGCTCTGAACGCAGTTCGTCATTCGGCGCGTGAAGGCTTATAGCAAGATTACATGGATGCGCGAGCTCTGCAAAATCATATATCTCGGGAACAAGCCCGCAGGTCGAAACTGTGATATGCTTCTCTCCTATCTCCAGCCCCTTTGGCGCTGTGAGTATCTCGCAAAGACGTCTCACATTGTCGAAATTATCAAAGGGCTCTCCGATACCCATGACAGATACATTCGTTATCCTTACACCGAACTCGCGCTGTATTGCGATCACCTGCCCTACCATTTCATGAGGGAGCAGATGACGGCGGCGCTTCAGCTTTCCGCTCTGGCAGAAAGCACAGCCCATTGCGCAGCCTACTTGTGTAGAGACGCACACACTGCCGCCGAAATGCTGTCGCATGAGGACAGTTTCAACAAATTCACCGTCCGACAGCTTCAAAAGCAGCTTTGCAGCGTCCTCGCTCTCATGCTTTTCAACGATATCAGGTAATTCGAGCGTAATATCACGGCTTAGCTGCAAGTTCACGCGTTGCGAAAACTGTGGCGGTGTAATATCCGATCCTTTTCTGCGATAGACATGATCGAATAGTATCGAGGCTTTGGCAGGATTTTCGCCAATGCCGATAAAATACCCCTCTAACTCAGAGGGTGTTATTCCGAAAAAATTCATTTCAGCACTCCGTTATTTTTTTGCTCGCACATCACGTATACCGCGCATTATCGCTGCTTTTGCCGCGGCTGCCTGCTCCTGCGTAGCAGGCTCCACGTCCTTTAACGGATAGTCTACACCTAATTGCTCGTACTTCGACACACCCATGACATGATAAGGCAGTACATCAAGCGCCTTGACGCTTTTGAGCGAGCCGATAAAGCGTCCGAGCTCGTACAGATGCTTTTCATCAGTCGTGATATCAGGTACTACAACATGCCTTATCCACATAGGAATGCCATTTTCCGAAAGATAGCGCGCAAAAC
>JAZNWG010000438.1:0-2604 GCA_045593225.1 Oscillospiraceae bacterium | reverse complement strand
GGATTATATGAGGATACCACCAAGACCGAAAGCTCGGACAGGATCGTCAAGCTGCCGAAAGCTGTGATGGAGATTCTGGAGAAGCAGCGTACCGATCAGCAGAGCAAAAAGGAGCTTATCGGTGACGCATGGCAGGAGCATGACAAGGTATTTACTCAGTGGAACGGAAAGCCGATAAATCCGTCGTATGTATCGGCGTGGCTGAGAAAGTTCTGCGAGAAGAACGGTCTGCCTCACACCACTCCGCACATGCTGCGACACACATCGGCTACGCTTCTGCTGATGCAGGGCATTCCGCTGAAAGCTGTGTCAAGCAGACTGGGACATACGCTAGCTTCTACCACCAGCGATATCTACGGGCATTCGCTGCGCTCGGTGGAGGATATCGCAGCGGATAAGCTGGAGGCAATGCTAGAGCCTGTGGCGCAGATCAGAGAAGGGCAGGAATAAAAAAATCACCGAGGACACTATCCTCGGTGATTGCTCTATTATTTTTTGATTTTCTTTAAAGTGGAGAATATGGTGAAAATGCTTATTAAACGTCAAGGGGGCTTGCAAAAAAGACATCACTGGTGGTATAATTAAAGTAAGATATTCTGACGGTCAGTTAAGAATATGGAGCTATAATGCGACAGATTGACAATGTATATTATCTTTATTCAGAAAGGAATATGATTAAATAATGCTAGAAGAATTGCTGAAAAGGGTACCAGACAGTTATTCCGATTTTGTGCACTGCGTTATACTGATAGCAAATAAAGAGAATATCGAACAAGAGTTGATTGAGTATATTTCTGCGAATCCTGATGCAGATTCATCTGAAATATCTGAATATATGTTTGACAATCTTATTGCTCATACCTGAAATATTTCCCAACATCACAATTTAATTATCGAGCGCCTTGCAATAAACTGCAAGGCGTTTCTGCTACACATAAAGGTTGTGATCTCCATCATTTTTTTCCTTTTGACTCTACTGAAAAACAGCAAAAATTCATCAACTGTGACCAAGCTGTGACCATTTTAGTGGTAACCAAAGACCACACATAAAACGAAAAACCGCTCAACCCTGATGGTTAAGCGGCAGCAGACGGCGATCTTTTCGGTTTTGGCGTTATGGATGAAATTGCCTTGAAACCGCTATATAAAGCCAAAATCTGACTGCCATAAGGGCAGTCGGAAGAAAAGATTGCAAGGCATAAAAAAACCGTTCCTTTACGGAACGGTTTTTGTTGCTCTGGCACGCCAGAAGGGATTCGAACCCCTGACCCCTTGGTTCGTAGCCAAGTACTCTATCCAGCTGAGCTACTGGCGCATAATGCTCTTTCAAGCACTCATATATTATATCACAGTGAAAAAGGTTTGTCAAGCGTTTTTTAAAAAAATAGCAGAATTTTTTACAGCATTATGTCAGGCTACTTGACAGAAGCGGGGCAGGGTATTATAATAAATAAGTACATTGTTAGTAACAGAAAACGTATTTCGGATTAAAATATAGTATCGCGGAGGTCGTATGGAGCAGAATTTCTTTGATATCGGAGAGGTGTTCAGCGGCTATCAGGAGCTCCGCGACAGCGATATTAACTGTAATACGCTTATGGAGCAGCCAGAAATGTCAAGGCTTTTGCCTGATGTGCGAGGAATGCACGTGCTTGATCTTGGCTGTGGTTTCGGGCATAATTGCGCGGATTTCGCTGATAAGGGCGCCCGTCGCGTTGTGGGGATCGATATCTCGAAGAAGATGCTTGATGTTGCAGAGCGGGAAAGTGCTCGTCCGAATATCGAGTATAAAAATATCAGCATGACTGAAATTGCTTCGATATCGGAGAGCTTCGACCTTGTTTACAGCTCACTTGCGTTTCATTACATAGATGATCTCGATAAGCTCATGCGCGATATCGCTGGGCTTATGAATGCGGGCGGAACGCTGCTTTTTTCGCAGGAGCACCCTATCTACACCGCCTCGGAGAACGGGCAGGGGCACTATCTCATTGACGAACAGGGAGCTAAGAACGGCTATTGCTTCTCGCATTATCAGGTGTCGGGCAGGCGCGAGGACGAGTGGTTCGTAAAGGGCAGGGTGTATTATCACCGCCGCTTCAGTGATATCGCAAATGCGCTCGCGAGCGCTGGCTTTTGTATCCAAGCAGTGGCTGAGCCTGTGCCGAGCGCGGAAATGATTGCAAAACGCCCGAAGTCTGATACGTTGCATAAACCCTTATTTCTGATTATAAAAGCAAAAAAGCTTTAGATATACATGACCTGAAAGGACACGACTTACATGATAAGCAATAATATTCTTGAAGTTATCGGACATACTCCGTTGATACGCTTAAACCGCATGGTTGACGAGGACAGCGCCGAGATACTTGTAAAGTTCGAGGGACTTAACGTCGGCGGCTCTATCAAGACCAGAACTGCCTATAATATGATAATCACTGCTGAGCGCGAGGGCATAATCAATAAGGATACCATCATTGTTGAGCCTACAAGCGGCAACCAGGGCATAGGTCTTGCGCTGGTGGGTGCAGTGCGCGGCTATAAGACAATTATAATCATGCCTGATTCTGTCAGCTGCGAGCGCAGAATGCTGGTGCAGCATTA
>JAZNWG010000437.1:0-4532 GCA_045593225.1 Oscillospiraceae bacterium | reverse complement strand
TATATTGCTCTTTGGGACGAAGAACGAGCAAGTGTGGAAAATCATCATATGAATATGACTTTTTGTCAGCCTTTTTACCGAACAGCTTAGCCAGACCCTTTTTCTCAGGTTCAGGAAAATCGTCGTCTGCCGTGCCGACTCTCACGATGTCCTCATCGATCGGTTCATCGAGTGTCCGTGCCGATGTTTCGGCACGTGCGATCGCGTTGCCTGTTTCATCTTTGATAAGCTCCGTCTCGGTTTTTTTCTTTTTGAAAAAACTCACGTTTTGTCACCGACTTTCTGTTTCATCTTCTCTTTCACCTGCTTACGAGCAAGTATCTCAATGGAATCATTGTAGGATGAAGATGTATAGTTATTGGATAACACCTCAAGTATCTCATCCTCATACAAAGGTATGCAGCGTTTAATGAAAAGCCCTGATGTATCCAGCTCTGTCTGCAGTGTTATTTTCGTGGAGATAAGCGTCTCCATTGAATCAGCTTTGACGATCATATACTGATGTATTGACTGAAATTGCGTGCCGACAACGTCACGAAGCATTTCAAGCTGATTGTTGCACAAGTCGTTCAGATCATCATCCACTACCTGCAGATTATCATATCTGTGCTTGATAGCAGCCGCCTGGTTATAGACCTTTTGCGGCTCTTTAAGTGTTATAAAAATAAACTGTGTATTGGAATCACACTTGCGGAAAAAGTTGTCCACAGCGTTGATGATATGTTTCTTATCCTCATCAAACAGCAGCACAGATGCTGTACCTGTGACACGATACATATAACCATACGACCTGTCAGCAAATCTGATAACACCTGTCGAATCAATATCTTTGATATTGCTCATATCGAGCATCGCTGTCGCCGGAGCTGTTCGTCTTGTAACAACACGTCTGTTCGTTGAAACAAGCAGATAATTCACAAGCGAGATGATATTCTGAAAATTCATACGCTTGGTCTTGTCAGACATGAACAGCATTATCGTCATCATGACCCACAGACACACGAATATTATTTTCTGAAGCATATTGCCGACAGCTATCAATTCGCTGTTGACCGCACTGAAGCATGCTACGGCGGATATAACAGTGATGATAACAAATTTTATAGGCAGTGGTCTGAGACCAACGCCGTCTTTTTGTAATGTTATCTCCGTGTCCATAGGCGTTGACAGCATCGGCGTTTTTATGCCATAGGATTGTTTTACAGCCATATCGATCATGCACCTCACATATAGTAACATGCCGATTTATCGACATGTTTTATTCATGATATCATTATAACACATTGTGCGGCTGCAGTCAAGTTACAGCCGCACAATATTTCACAAATTATCAGAAACGAGGAACGATTTTCTTGTCGTTCTTATCATACTTGAGATTAGCGCTGAAGACCTTGCCTGTCTTGTTACTCTTGAGACCCTCTACGAAGATCTCCTCACCCGCTTCAAGCTTTGCCTTTTCATCTGCTGTGAACACATGACCGCACCAAGCGTTCGGAACACCGTCGCTTACTCTGTCAGCAAAACCTGTTCTCTCGAAGCCGACATACTTGTTGCCGTTGAACTCCTGCTCGGTAAGCTTACCCTTTACACCATAGGTATTGCCGGTCTTTGCGCTCTTGAGACCGTGAACCTCGATCTCTTCACCGCGAAGCAGCGCTTCACACTCTTCATCCGTAAATCTGTGTCCGGACCACTCACGCGTGAATCTGACGGTCTTACCGTTCCATATACCTTCGTACTTTTCCTTGTCTGCCATATTATTACCTACTTTCTTTTCGATCGTCTGTCCGTTTGCTGTCATTGCTTTTAAATCGTCAATGACATAGCCTGCTATTTTTGCGAGACATGTTTCGGAAACAGCCTTGCCTGCGGCAATATCACGCATATCCTGCTGCATCTCCTCAGTCAGAGCAATACTGCCGATATGAGTGTTGGGAAGTAGCTTGTAGCTTATCTCGCCACACTCAGCCATCGTGATCTTGCCTTTTTTATCAATAAGCAGCGGATACGCTGATTTTTCAGACGTAACATCTGCATATGTACTGGTTCTGGTCGCACCTGTACCAACATCGTGCTTGCCAAGCTGCGTCATCAGCCATTTCATCGTGGGAACAGGCGGCTTCGGAGGAAATCCTTCGTGTACAAACAGATTTGCTATCTTCCCAAGATGCTTATCTGATTCTTCATCGTTATCGTCGTCTGTATCGTTGAAAACAGCCTTCCAGCCTGCTGACACAGGAATTGCGGACTTAGCCTTGAACGCGGGACATTTCTCAAGATGCCCCTGCTCTGAATCATAAATATAATCCTCTGCGAGCATCGCAAGATAAGATTTGGCGAGCAGCTCATAAATGGCTGCAGCACACGCACCATAAGACTTCAGATCATCAAGGCTCTTAGGAACATTCGGACCCGGTCTGTTTGCGCCATGAGCACCGCCTGCTTTGACATGTGTCGATCTCGGCTGTCTGTGTGTCAAAAGACGCTTGTCGACGCCAACAACATCTGCTATCTTGTCTACGAGCGGCAGCAGGTCGTTGAACTGCTCAGGTGAAATGACTTTATCCTCTGTTCGGGGATAACTTACTATCTGAGCTTCGTACATTTTCTGATAAACGTCAAGCACCTGCTTTGCCTTGAAGCCTTTGGGGGCAAGTATTGCAGACAGGCTCGCCAGATCAAGCAGCTTCTTGGGCGCTGTCGACTTACGCTCGACTTTATCAATGACGACAGGACTTGATGGATACGCACTCGGAACCTGCGACTTTTCGGGGAATGTCGGCTCGTCAGGATTCACATAAACATTGCCGTTCTCATCACGATAACGGTTTGAATAGAACGGGATCTTCTTGTAATTAGCTACAGCAGCAAGCCCGTCACCGACGATGCTGACCATTGCAGACTTGAGTCTTCCCTGTCTTACAACGCTCTTACCGTCGCCGCACGTTGTTGCGATACGTGTAAACTGCATGGTGAGAAAATCAAACTTAGCGCGATACAGCGCTTTAACGTAATCAGGATTGCCGTAAAAATCAGGAATGACCTTACGATTCTTGAACGCTTTCTGAATCTCAGGTACAGTCTCATCAATAAAGTACATTCTTGAGATCTTTTTCTTCTGAAGCTTCAGCTCCTCGATGACTTCATAGGCGAGCAGCTCGCCCTCGCCTGTCGGGTCCACATCTGTTGCGATCACTATCTCATCGCAGCCGGCCAACGTCGATTTGATGCTCTTGAGAACATCGTTGACACCCTTTTTCTTCACACGCTTCCAGCTGAAATCATTTTCATTCCAGGGAAGATTGGCAACATCCCATGATTTATATTTAGACGACTTTTTGTCATCCACCATATCAGCAGGATCTGCAAACTCGTACAGATGTCCGAGAGCATGTGTGATATGATACTGAGTACCGTTGAAAGTACCCGTCATTCCCCCGAGTGCCTTGGCAAAATTACGAGCAGCACTGGGTTTTTCACATAAAATTCCGACCATTTGATTATTTATCCTTTCTGTCAATCGTTTTTATCTTTGATCTGATTATATATCTGACGACCAAACGCCAGATCATCAAGCTTACGCTGATCGCGTGCCTGCGCACGCAGACGTTCAAGCATATCCAGGTTGTCCTTCTCTCTGAATTCCGTCATAGACGGCGCTTTTCGTGCCTCATGTGAGCCATATCGCCTGTCATAAGTATTGTAACAGGTGCAAAGCTCGATAGCTTGCAGCATGTCAAGCTGACGTCGCTCCAGACGTTCTAATGAAGCTAATCGCTCATCAATAGAAACAAGTCTGTCACCATTGTTGTAATCATTGACCAGCTCCATCGCTTTTTCAGATATCTCGCAATCACCGTTTGTGACAATGTATACTGCAGCAGATAATAAATCTTCTTTACTCGCGCCGCTTGAAAACAAACGTCGCAGAGCGTCCATCACTGGCCGAGGTAATCTACGAACACATTCACCATCTGACAAACAGTCTTGTCTCTGCGACTTTTTGTTAGTTTTTGATACTCGTTTATGCACAGCGCTCTTCGCTATAGGCTGAGATTTGACCATTTCATCAATATCTGCATCATCATCAGTTGGTACATCCTGTGTTACAACCGACAAATCGTCGTTTAAAACAGGATCAACAGGATCAGAAACCGCAGGCGTATCTGTGGAATCAACAGATGCAGTTTCTGTCGTAAACGTACAGTTGCCGTCTTCATCCACGATAACAAGACCGTTTATGATAAGTTCTCCCAGCTTAAGCTTACGCCAATTGAATCTTTCGATCGGACTCAGATTGGCGGGCATAAGCTGCTCGTATTCATCAGGAAATGGGTTATTAAAATTTATATTGGGTCTCGACACTTATTCACCGCCTTTATCAATCCACATCAAGCTCACCATCATCTTCTTCAAGAAGATAGTTATCGCCGCGCGTGAGCTGTATCAGACTCTCGAAACCGTGAGTAACCACTTTTTCAAGTGAACCGACATTTGATGACAACGATAATATCTGATCAACAAGCTGATTA